>NZ_LWFI01001243.1:0-1185 GCF_001635735.1 Oleiphilus sp. HI0067 | reverse complement strand
ATCAGTTTATTTGCCATTATCAACGGGGTTCTCACCCAAATTATTATGGCATCGCGCGTACTTTACGGCATGGCGAATCAACAACGTGTACCACAAGTATTTGGCCTCATTTCTGAGAAAACCAAAACACCTTGGTTCGCGACATTCGCCGTAACTGGGGTAGTTTTAATGTTTGCCCTCGCGCTACCGCTCGTCACACTTGCTTCTTACAGAAGCTTTATTGTGCTGTGTGTTTTTACTCTCGTGAACGCATCTTTGGTTGTACTCAGACGAAACAAAATGACGAAAGACTTCACGTTAAAAACACCCGCTTACCCTTTGTTAGGAACCATTATCTGCATCGCCTTGCTCATCTTTAAAATCGCATATTAACGCTAGTTTGACGCACGATACTTAGGTAAGCTGACGCAAAACAAATTCCTTAGCTGTCAGCCCTCCTATGAAATTAACCACTACCCTCACGTGCCGAGATCATACATCGTTATTGATCAGTGAATTTAGCCCTGAAAATCCCCCACTCGGCACCATCGTTATTGCAAGTGCCTTCGGTGTAAACCAAAGTTTTTATTGGCCAATGGCCGAGTTCTTTGTCAAACAAGGCTATAAAGTGCTTTGCTTTGATTATCGAGGAACGGGCGATAACGAATCGCTAACGCGAGAAGACTTTGAGCTGAGTGAGTGGGGAACACAAGACATAGAAGGCGTGCTGCGTTATGCCATATCAAAGACCGATCAGGTGTATTTCATTGGCCATAGTATTGGCGGACAACTACTCGCCTTAGCCCCTTCGAGCGAGCAGCTTAAAAGTGCAGTATTTGTTGCCGCGAGCGCGCCCTACTGGAAGCGATGGCCACGCCTTGCGGATGGACTAAAAATTCGCGTCAATATTGGTTTTATCCTACCCATCGTAAGCAGAATTTATTCGCCATTCCCTGCTGACAAATTCGGGCTAGGCAATCAAAACCTGCCTTCAAAAGCCGTACAACAGTGGGCTAAATGGATGAGTAAACCAAACTATTTGCTGGATCCGAGTTTCGGGCTTGATTGCTCTCGTTTTTATTCAATGCAAATACCTATTTTGTCTTACGCATTCTCTGACGATGCGCTCGCGCCGAAAGAAAACATTAACCATCTTTTGCGTCAGTTCCACGAAGCTGATTGCGAACTAAAACTAGTTAAACCCAA
>NZ_LWFI01001242.1:0-1083 GCF_001635735.1 Oleiphilus sp. HI0067 | reverse complement strand
TGTTCCAAGAGGGCGATGAGCCGCTTATTGAAATTTACGGAGGTCGAAATGCGGAACTTCGTTTTTCAATGCTCAGAGAGTATCGCAATGCGCTTGCCACGTCGGTAGAGAGTCAAGGGATCGCAGATAGCTTGTTTATCGACTTTTCAATTTATTCTTTACCGATTTCTGAGCAAAGCACTTTTAAGTTGCTATTGATTATTCCCTTGGGCGCTTTGGTTGTTGTTATTTTTCGAAATCTAATCGGCATCAGAACGTCCGGGACGTTTATGCCGGTATTAATAGCCATGGTGTTTTTGCAGACTGAGCTCATTGTCGGGCTGACGCTGTTTGTCTTGGTGATTAGCATTGGCTTGTTACTTCGATCTTGGCTAAGCCGTCTGAATTTACTGCTGGTGCCAAGAATCGCGTCAGTACTTGTGTTTGTGATTATTATTTTTGCAGCTATTGGTATTGCGAGTCATAAACTTGGTATCCCATGGGGGCTTAAAGTGACGTTTTTCCCTATGATAATTACCGCATGGACGGTTGAGCGTCTTTCTATTCTTTGGGAAGAAGAAGGTCCAAGAGAAGTCGGGATTCAAGGCTTAGGTAGTTTGCTCACGGCAGTAGTGAGCTATATTTTGATGAGTAATACCTACGTTGCAGATTTTGTTTTCTTATATCCCGAAAGCTTATTACTAGTATTGGCGGCGATTTTAGCGATAGGAAATTACAACGGCTATCGCTTAAGTGATTTAAGACGCTTTAAATCGATTTTGGAACATCGTTGATCATGTTTGGTTTTGCCAGCCCTAAACGTCTAAAACAATGCGGCATCATCGGAATGAACCGCCGCAATGTCCAGCTGATTGCAGAGAACAACCCTCGCCAATTGTATCCCCTTGTCGACAATAAGTTGAAAACCAAACAACTTTGTCTGAAGTCTGGTATTGCGACGCCTGACCTACTTGCCGTGTTCCGCGCGCAATATGAGTTACGAAGTTTGGAACCAACATTAAAAGGGCTCGAGGGTTTCGTTATCAAACCTGCGCAGGGCAGTGGTGGTAAAGGAATTTTGGTAATTATTGATCGTAGAGGCGA
>NZ_LWFI01001241.1:0-885 GCF_001635735.1 Oleiphilus sp. HI0067 | reverse complement strand
TCACCGCATTCAATACACACTCAGGCGTTGCTGGTGCGTTCATTGGCGGGCTGAACTTGTATTCCGCCATGCTTGAAACGGCATCGCGTAGTGCTGACCACGCTGAAATACCCAACATGAACGGAGGCTCACCCACAGCTTTCGAGCGGTAGATAGTCTCTTCTTTGTTTGGAAGTTGTTCCATAAGCTTCACGCGGAAGTCGATTGGTGTATCGCCAACTGCTGGAATCTTGTAGGTCGCTGGGCCGTTTGAAAGTAGGCGGCCGTTGTCGCTCCATACGAGATCTTCCGTGGTCAACCAACCCATGCCTTGAATGTAAGCACCTTCGATCTGACCGATGTCGATCGCAGGGTTAAGTGACGCACCAACGTCTTGTAGGATATCTACGCGTGTGACTTTGTATTCGCCGGTTAGGGTGTCCACAATCACTTCTGACACAGATGCGCCGTTTGCGAAGTAGTAGAACGGACGACCTTTACCTGTGTTGCGATCGTAGTGGATCTTAGGCGTTTGGTAGTGACCGCTTGAGAACAGTGGTACACGCGCCATGTAAGCGTTTTGCGTGAATTCCGCAAATGGTGTCCACACTTCTTCTCCGTCTGCTTTTACTGCAACAACGTGGTTGCTTTCAAAGCGAATCTTGTCTTCGCTTGTACCGTGAAGTTCAGCTGCGTACTTGATCATGCCGGCTTTGATGCGCAAACAAGCGTCGCGTGCTGCCATGCCGTTCAAGTCAGAACCTGAAGATGCAGCCGTTGGAGACGTGTTAGAGACTTTGTCAGTACGTGTTGCTGTGACCTGAATAGTGTCTAGGTCGACTTGGAATTCGTTGGCAACAACTTGTGCAACTTTCACGTACAAGCCTTGGCCCATTTCCGTCCCGC
>NZ_LWFI01001240.1:0-1075 GCF_001635735.1 Oleiphilus sp. HI0067 | reverse complement strand
TGCAATTTCATCAAAGATTAAAAGCACGTCGTATTCATCGCAGAGCGTGCGTAAACGGTTTAGGTAATCCGCTGAATAAAAACGCATGCCGCCTGCGCCTTGTACGATCGGCTCAATAATTACGGCTGCGATCTCGCTTTTGTTATCAATTAACAATTGCGTTAGTTCTCCGACATCCTCATCGGTACAAGGTTCGCCAAATGGCGTTTGCGGCGCGGGCGCAAAAAGATTTTTGGCCAGTGTTTTTTCGAACAAGGAGTGCATGCCGTTGACGGGGTCGCATACCGACATCGCGCCAAAAGTATCGCCATGATAGCCATTACGAACAGTTAGAAATCGTTGTTTATCGGGTTTACCTAGACTCGCCCAATATTGAATCGCCATCTTCATCGCCACCTCGACTGACACTGAGCCGGAGTCGGCAAAGAATACCGCGTTTAGGCGGTCGTCATGCACCTCAAGCAGCTTTTCGGTGAGTTCGATAGCGGGGTCATGAGTCAGTCCGCCAAACATCACATGGCTCATATTCTCCAACTGGCTATTTAGCGCTGCATTCATAGCTGGATGGTTATAGCCATGAATGGTGCTCCACCAAGACGACATGCCATCAATAAGCTCTCTTCCATCTTTGAGTTTGATCTTGCAGCCTTTAGCAGAATCGACATGAAATATAGGGAGATCAGAGCCAATCGCGCTGTAAGGATGCCAAATATGTTCTTTGTCGGTCGAGTTATGCGAGCGGATAGTCATGTTAAACCTTGTATTGTTCGAGCTTATCTAGCGTTGCTTGAAAGCTATTTTCAAAAGAACAGTGTAACGTTAATGGCTCGTTGCTTATAGGATGAACCAAGTTGAGATCCGTGGCTGCGAGCATTAGTCGATCACAATTGAGTTCATCGCGAAACAGTCTATTGTGATTGCCTTTTCCATATTTCACGTCACCCGAAATAGGGTGACTGATATGTTTCATATGTCTGCGTAGTTGGTGTTTACGTCCAGTTCTAGGTTTTAGCTCTACCAAACTGTAACGTGAAGTAGGGAAGCGTCCGTCTGATATGGGCAATTCATACCGCTC
>NZ_LWFI01001239.1:0-867 GCF_001635735.1 Oleiphilus sp. HI0067 | reverse complement strand
GCCCTTGACCCTGCACTTATGAAAGCTCTGCCTCCCGCGATAACAGCTGCAACTGGGATGGATGCACTTACGCATTTGGTTGAGTCTTTTTTAAGTACGATGGCCAATGAAGAGTCGAGCTACTACTCAAAAGCTGGCATCAAGTTGGTGTTCGATAATTTAAGCAAAGTATATAAAAAGGGCGCTAACTTAAGTGCGCGTGAGGATATGGCACTTGCTTCGTTTTATGGCGGTTTGACCATTAATCTTGCGGGGCTTGGTTATGTTCATGCATTTGCGCATCAACTTGGCGCTTATTACGGTATACCTCACGGTCTTGCTAACGCTAAGGTCTTGCCAAAGGTTCTTAGATTTAACCATGATTTCGTGCCTGAACGATTGGCTGAACTCGCAGATCTTATCGAGTGCTGTGATGCAAATGCTAGCGTTTATGAAAAAGGTTTGGCGTTTATTGAGGCTGTTGAAGATTTGATTGTAAGTGTAGGGATTTCTCCAAAAGTCGATGCGCTTCAATTAAAGGATTTTCCGAGTATCAGACGCGCTGCGTTCAAAGAAGCAAATTCAACCTATGCGGTACCTGCTTATATGTCAGCCGACGATGCGCATAATCTTTTGCTGAGCCTCGCTAAATAACCAACAAGGAGCGCGCGTGAATCGCGAGAAAGGGACCTCAGTCGGGGCAATATTTACGCAGTTTTTTATATTGGGCTGTACATCATTTGGTGGTCCAGTTGCGCATATTGGTTTTTTTCGAAAGCGGTTTGTTGATGAATTAAATTGGATCAATGACAAAGCTTTCTCGGATTTACTGTCGCTGTGTCAATTCATTCCAGGGCCGGCAAGTAGTCAGTTAGGTATGGCGTTAGG
>NZ_LWFI01001238.1:0-1346 GCF_001635735.1 Oleiphilus sp. HI0067 | reverse complement strand
ACCAATCCGCTTTTTTCTTGGAGGCCAATACGTCTCTAGGATCTCTTTTAATATGAACGATCACACTCTCGGGAAAGGTTGCGACTAACAAAGGCAAATACTCTATTAGCTTAGGGTCTTTATCACCAACATAGAGTGTACTGACACCCTTAGTAATAATTTGTTCATAAAGCTGTGCGGGTTTAAGCCCCTCATCAAAATCACCCTCCGACAATCCTAGTCGCTTGACCTTCTCATCCGACCAAAGTAGCTCTTGATTGACCGCAATATCTTCAGCCTTTCCAAGCTTCCCTCCAAAAACGAAACGTCGCAACATGCTGGTCTCAGGAACAAAAGTGACTTCTGAATGACTAGCTAGCATGCTCTGAAGTAAAGATGTTCCCGAGCGGCCCACTCCTATAATAAAAACTTTTTTCAATTGCTAATCCTGTCGATCTGCGACTTAACCATCAAAGGGCACTTTCCAATTTTAGTCTTAATGAGCGAGTCAACTAAACTAACTCGCACTGTAAAAGTGCCGCCTAGCTTCTCGCGGTACTCTGCCAATATTTTTTCCTCAACGCCCTGGTCATATGAAACTGCGGGAATAATGTTTAGATCAACTAGCCCCGGCTCACCAACGACATATTGCATGGCATCAATATGGGCATAAATATCCTCGTGCATATTTAGCGCAGTTAAGGAAACTCGCTTACCATCCCTCCCCTCAACAAACTCTTGTTTCCACCGTCCTTCTACTTCAGGAAACGTTCCGTAACCTGCATTATCGCAGTTAACATTAGACCACATGCAATAATCACCAGTACGGTATCTCAAAAGAGGCATTGCCGAGTTAATAAACCCTGTACCAACAAGCTCACCACGCAACCCGCAATCTTTAATTACAGCCCCATGATCATCTACCAACTCACAAACCCCATAAGCTGGATGGCTATGGTATTCAGTTAGATCTTCTTTCATAGAGGCAAACACAGCTCGTTCACTATGGCCATAGAAGCTGTATGGTTCACACCCGAAAGCCTCCTGTACCAATCGTCTCTGCCCATCAAGTATATTTTCCGATATACACATGACGGCCCTAACCGATGCGATTTTTAAGTTATTTTCTACTAAATAACTCGACAAGGCAGCGATAGCCGAAGGATAACCATGCACAAACTTTGGTTTATATACGACGAGCTTGTCGACGATGTCTTTTAGGCTCTCGTCAACCATATGAAATGGTGAAAAACGAATCTCGTTATAGATAGGGTTTTCGACCCATAACGCGTTTCCGTTTGCTACTCCACGAAAAGTGGCTTTTCTTGACGACGGCTGATAGCCAATCGCTTTATTCCACGCATATA
>NZ_LWFI01001237.1:0-1211 GCF_001635735.1 Oleiphilus sp. HI0067 | reverse complement strand
TGCACTCAGTGTTCGAAAGTATGGCAGTCGTGAAAGAAATTGCTCGGTCATTTCGGTTGTAATATTTCTGTCATGGGTGTGAAATTAAATGGGCACCACTTTGGGGTTTCCCATTGAAACTATAAAAAACAATTTAATAGCTATTAAATTAACTAAGAACGAGCGGGCAAGGCCCAATCTTCAATTAGCAATAAGGAAGACGAAATGAAAAAGACTCTGATCGCTTCAGCTGTAGCAGCAGCTGCACTATCTTCAAACGCATTCGCGATGGATCATGCATCTGATCTTGCTGAAAAGCTTGATTTAATGCCAACTATCTACGGTAACATTCAGTTAGTTAACGACACTACTGATGACTCGCTTACAGATGATACTACTTCTGAGTTCGCAGATAACGGTTCTACGCTTGGCTTCAAGCACGAGCACGAGATCGCTTCAGGTATCTCAGGTTATTTCAAAGCTGAGCTTGAGTTCGATGCTGATGACAAAGAAGGTAACGGCGGCCTTAACGGTTTTGACGAAGCTTACATCGGTGTAAAAGGTGATTTCGGTAGCGTTCAGTTTGGTTCTGACGATACTGTTGCTGAAGATTTCGACGTTATGGACTTCGAAGAAGTTTATGGTATCGGAACTGGTAACTTGGTTGGTATGTCTGAAGGTGACAACATCCAATACCGATCTCCAGATTTCAACGGTTTGACTTTTGGTGTTACTCAAAAAGCTGATCAAAAGCCTACTGACACTGTATTGACTTCTGCTTCTGTTGGTTACTCTGCAGATGCATTCGGTGCAACTCTTTCTTACGCAGTTGGTCGTGGCGATGCAGAAGATGCATTCGGTCTTGGTGGTACTTTCGCTATTGAAGACTTAACTTTGATGGCTTCTTACGAAGATCAAGATAAAGCTTCATACGCTGCGATTGGTGCATTGTACACAATGGGTGCTGCTCAATACGGTACTGGTGACAACGGCTTGGACGGTGCTGCTGAAGAAACTGTTGACGAGTTCTGGTTGCAAGCGCTTTATAACATCAGCGACAACATGTACACGTACATTGAATACGTTGATGCAGAAGAAGAAACTGGTTCTACTACTACTAAGGATCAGTCTAACTTCTCAATCGGTGCTACATACTATTTCTAAGTCTAACTTAGTAAGCTAGTTAAAAAGAACCGGCCTATTGGCCGGTTTTTTTGTGTCTGTTGTTTAGT
>NZ_LWFI01001236.1:0-1514 GCF_001635735.1 Oleiphilus sp. HI0067 | reverse complement strand
GCCTTAAGCAGTTTGTCCCCATTAGTGAACATGATTCGCATGGTTTCATAGGTTCCGTATATAACCGCCCACACACGCATGAAATAACCAACTTTGGCAACTTTCTGCATCACATCAAATGCTACGGAACGATGCTCCATTTCTTCAATCGCATGCCATGCAAACATCGTCTTCATTCGATGATCGAAGCCTTCTGACACGTATTTTTTACTGAAGAATGCTTCTGCCATGAGCGCAGTAAAATGCTCAAAAGCTGCGGTAAGCGCGACATTGTATTCGGGTGAATATTCATTGAGATATTTGTCGATGATCTCTTTGTGCTCAGACAAAATCTCATCGATTGGCATACCTTGTTTTTTGAGCAAATTATTGAACTTAGTATGTGCGATGCCATGCTGTGCTTCTTGGCGTGTAAAGGCTTTCACATCTTCGAGTTGTTTCGGGTCTTCAATTTGGTCTCTAAATGCGCGCACGGCAGTAATAAAGTAACGCTCTCCATCAGGGAAGGTTACCTGCATTGCATCCATCAAGCGTGTGCGGAAAGGATTACCATCTAACCAGTATTTGGGAATGGTTTCGTCCAAGCCAAAATCTAACTTCTCTCGCACATCCATATCAGGTTGAAAATGCTTTCCATCATTTAGCGGCGCGTAGTTTGAGTCTGTTCTGTACATACTAGTTCTTCCTTAAAACCTACTGATTAGTTGATAGTCTTCAGGATCAAAAAGATCTTTCATCTCGTTATGCAGATATTTATTTCTCCAGCGCAAAGGTATAGCCCAAGAGAGCAAGGCAACGGGTTTAGATTGATGCCCACATACAATGCGTTGTTTGCCAGTTTGAATCGCTTTAATGACTTCGCGCACAACAGCCACTGGAGGCGTTTTTAGATACTTAGCGGTAAATTCTTCGCCACCGTCGGTATTCATTGCGATGTTTGTTTTTATTCCGCCTGGGTGAAGCAAATGCACAGAAATAGGGGAGTCTTCTAACTCAACCATCAGCGATTCTGTGAAGCCTCTTACAGCAAATTTCGAGGCGCAGTAATCAGAGGCGTTTGGCGTTCCCACGAGGCCAAAGATGCTCGACACGTTAATAATAGCGCCTTCATTATTTTGTATTAGATGTGGCAAGAACGCTTGAGTACCGTAGACAACGCCAAAAAAATTCACGTTCAGCGTTTGCCTGTATTGTTCGGCATCCATATTCCAAACTGGCTTGCCACCACCACCAATGCCTGCGTTATTGATAACCACGTGTGCAGGGCCTAGTTCGTCTTTGACGCGACGCGCAAACTGATCAACGATTTCTTTATTGCTTATATCGAACGCCTGACTACATATGCCTTTGTGGGGCAAGGATTCGAGTTGCTTCACGGTTTCTTTTAATCCTGATTCGTCGTAGTCGGTAATCGCGATCCGTGCATTTAGCTTTGCAAATTCCAAGGCATAGGCGCGCCCCATTCCAGAACCGGCTCCGGTGATGACGATGGTTTTATCTTTAAAGTTCTTCAT
>NZ_LWFI01001235.1:0-909 GCF_001635735.1 Oleiphilus sp. HI0067 | reverse complement strand
TTGTTGGTGATGGCGACGGTATCGGTATTAAAAAGCATGGTGATCGTGACGAGATCAATAACCCTCAAGGTGGCGACAAGATCGAGAAACTAACAGTGACGTTTGATGCGTCAGTAGTTATTGATGAGATCTTGGTGTTGGATTTGTTTAATAACGAATATCTTGGTTATCGTTTGAAGCCTGGCCCATATGCTGATTCGCCATTTATTCCTGCAGGTCCTGGTAGTGCTGGTGGTGCTGGCTTCTTAAGCATTCTGACTGGCTTTGATAGCACAGATCGTACGTCTTGGATCCAATTCACTGTACCTCAGGGTGCTGGTGACGACTCTGATCAAGACTTCGCTTTAGCAGGTTTAAGAGTGACTGCTGTTCCAGAACCTCGCACGTTAGCGCTCTTAGGTTTGGGGCTTCTTGGTCTAGCTCGTATCCGAAAGCGCGTTTAAGCAACGACTTTGCCTAGAACTAGATCTTACGTCGTTGAGTAAACGAAAAAGCAGCCAACTGGCTGCTTTTTTTATGTCTTTTTTCGTTCTTACACAGGTTTTCTACTGAATACGCCGAGGATAGGCGTACCTTGTTTTCGCAATATAGGCTGGATATCACGATAAAGCGCGTGGTACTTGTAGAAAGGCACGCGAGGAAACAAGTGATGAATAGCGTGCAGGTTTTGACCAACCCAGATCCATTCAAAAGGCTTCAGCCAAACTGGAACAATTAAGTTATTGGTATTGCGATAACGTGCCGTTTCTTGATAAGGGATATGTGGTCTGTAAGCGAACCAGTAGGCCGTGAACGTACCACCTAACAGGAAACCTAGAACCAAGACCAACGCTAATTCTATACTTGGCGCATAGGCGAGTAAGGCAACTCTCCAACCAAGGCTAAACATAAGCTCCGCGCAATAAATTG
>NZ_LWFI01001234.1:0-1095 GCF_001635735.1 Oleiphilus sp. HI0067 | reverse complement strand
TTATCAAGTAAATAAAGAACTAATGGCGCTCACTAACAACCCAAACAGCAAATTTATGCACTGCTTACCGGCATTTCACAATAACGAAACGCGTGTTGGAAAAGAAATAGAAGAAACTTTTGGCTTGAACGGACTAGAAGTGACTGAAGACGTATTCGAGAGCGAAGCAAGCATCGTCTTTGATCAAGCCGAAAACCGTATGCACACGATCAAAGCTGTGATGGTTGCGACGCTATCCTAGTGCTCATGCAGTGCGGTTTATTCGATAAACTGCACTGCGTGTCTGACTAAAGCCACAACATTCTCTGGCAGCGGAATATAGCCCATTCTCTCCGCTAAGGACTGTCCATCCGTCAAACAATACTCAACTAAACGCCGAACGACTTCAGACTGCCCAGCAGGCATTTTCTCAGGAAAGATCAACCACGTAAACGAAGCGATCGGATAAGACGCCTCGCCCGCAGGATCAAACTCCCACGAACGAAGATCCGGCACATCAGACTGAAGTAAGTTTGAACTTGGGAACGTCACATTGCTCAACGCAGCCTTACCAGATTCAGCTCCCGCCCTAACAAATTTTCCATCTCTATTTTCGAGTAAGGCTGTTGGCGGACGCGTTAACTTGGCGTATCCCTACTCAACATAACCAATAGCACCCTCTGTCTGACGCACAAAAGCTGTGCCCCCCCTGATTATGCAAAGCTGATAAGAAATAAGGCTGGTCACTCCACTCTGGTAACTTTGATGCTCCTACGTTATTTCGAAAACTCTCGCTAACTAAAGCCAGATGATTGCTAAACAAAAAGCTAGAGCCGGATGCATCAGATCGCACGACTACGCTAATGGGCGTTGCTGGCAATTGAATACCTGGATTGCTTGTCTGAATATCTGGGTGATCCCAATATTGAATCTCGCCGAGAAAAATACGTGAATACACGTCTCGTGAGAGTTTTAAATCTGAAACGGAGGGCAAGCTATACATTAAAGAAACTTGTCCAGCAATCAAAGGCACCATCAGTGCGCCCTGCTCCAAGTAACTCAACTGCTCGTCACTCATCGCTAAGTCACTGACCGCGAAATCAACATCCCCGTTGA
>NZ_LWFI01001233.1:0-19994 GCF_001635735.1 Oleiphilus sp. HI0067 | reverse complement strand
GATAAGGTTGTATGGATTAACCCGCTGCCAGAAAACTATTGGGGAACAGGCGGTTCGCTAGGCATTACACGCGAATTGGTTGAGGATCATATGTACCCAATGAGTATCGAGGGTCTTGAATCAGCAATGAAGTACCTCAGTCGATAACAAGCCTGCCTCTGCCGCAATTGTAGAAATACGTAAATATTAACTGAACCTATTAACCAATTCACAGCGCGAAGTCTTCATGTTGGTAGACTTCGCGCTAGTCCCGTCTTTTTGGCGTTTATTCAAAAATCATATAGGTATCAGGTCCTTGAAGTTACTAGCTATAGTAGTGACTAGCTGTCTTCTGTTGAGTCAGGTAGTCCACGCGAATAGTGATCAGACTCAGAACAATCAAGATCTAAAGGCTGAGGCTAGTCAACTTAAACAATCGATTATCGAACTCAATCAAGAATTGCATGCACTTGAACAGGCAATGATTTATCCGCCAGAGGTTAAGTTCGGTGTATTTTTGAGTCTCGATGACAAAACTCGATTCAAACTAGATTCAATTGAATTGTTTGTCGATGATGCACTTATTTCAACTCACTTATATCAAAATAGCGACATACAAGCTCTGTTAAACGGTGGAGTGCAGCAGCTATATCTTGGCAGTGTTGCCCCAGGTCAGCATAAGCTTACCGCTAGCTTCAAGGGACAAGGAAGAAGTGGGGGATATTTCAAGCGTAAAAAATCATTGAAGTTCGATAAGACAAAAAACGCGAGATATATCGAACTTATCGTGTCGGAACGACCCGGTATTGGTGAGCCAGTGTTCAAAGTGAAGCAGTGGTAATTTGTAAGATATGACTGCCATTTTTAAGTTTGCTGTCGGATGCCTCCTCATGGGTTTCTCTACCTTTGGGTTTGCTCTTCCTGACGATCTACAAAAGCGGATGGTTCAATTTCACTTTGAGAGAGGTGATTACGCTAGCACCTTGTCGTCTATTTCTAAGGACGAATACAAGTCCTATCCCGTTATGACCGCAGTTGCTCAAACACAGTTGGGGCTAACACCTTCCTTTACGATCGATCAATTAAAGCAACATTTGAAAACGTCAGATACACCTGACGTGGATCGTCTTCGTATAGCCAACATGCTTTATAACCAAGATGACTGCCGCACTGCGGTAAGGTATTTAAAAGGTAAAGCACCGAAACTAAGTCCTTCATTACAATCTCTTCGGGCTTACTTGCGAGGACAATGCTTCATCGAGTTAGGGAAGAATAATTTTGCTGCTCAGTCGCTTAGTATTGCCTTAGAGGGTGAATTATCCGCAGTGGCTTATTACAACTTAGCGACTGATTATGCCTTTAATAGCCGAAACCCGAAACGTGCGTTAGTTTCTCTGCGTGTAGCCAGAGACATGACAAACAATGGCGAAAGCGCAAATGAGCTCACGAATAGAATCAATCTTGGCGCAGGGGCGCTTTATCTCAAGCACGATAAACCAGATATGGCGGTGCGATTTTTTGATGAAATGGATATCGGTTCTGCTTATGCGACACAAGGTCTTTATCTATCAGGTTTAGCGAAGGTAGAGTTGAAAGATTACCGTGCAGCCGTTCAAGTCTGGCAAGCTAATCTGCAACATAATCTTGCTGAACCAGGTGTTGCCGAGTCTTTACTTGCTCTTCCAAATGTACAAGCACAATCTGGTTATCAAACCCTAGCGCTAGAGTCGTATCTCGCCGCGAGTAAATTGCTGCAACAAGAGCGCGCGCAGCTAGCCAAACTAAAGAAGGCCTTAAAAAAATACGGAGCAATTGAAGTATTACTAAGGGAGAGTTCTCGAGAGGACTTGGCTTGGTTTCTAGGTAATAGTGGTGTTGGGAATACTATTAAAAATGGTTACCTTCGTTTCCTGTACGACGATGAACCATCCTTGTATTGGATGCAACTTTACTCTGATATGCGGTTATATGAGTCGAACTTGCAAGGATTCAGCGCCAAACTAAAGGCTTTGCGCACAAACTTAAAAGCACAGGGACGAGTAAATAACAGCACCGAATTAAACAAAGCAGCTCGAGAACTTACCAAGCGAATTCAAGCTGCACGCGACACGCTGAGTAAAATCGAGCAGCGACTTCCCCCTAACAGCACATCGAGAACATCAGATACACTGAGTGCTCTTGAAACTCGATTGGCGAGCTTGCCCCCAAGAGTAAACGACCGCAAGAAAGCGATACCTGAACATATACAAAGCATCGATAAAGCCTTGAAAAAAATTGACGCGCTGACCGTTAAGATTGCAGCACTTTATTCTAGAATCGATGGTGCATTCACTAATGACGCGAACAATGCCTTTGAACGTTTTGATGAGCGACTGCATAAGCATTACGAGCAAGCCGAACTTGGTTTTATACAAATACTAGAATCTCACGCCCGTCTGACTACAAAACGAACAAATCTGCTTGATGGGAGGTACCAATAGTGCCTTGGCTGATCGTTTGTGTGTCAATTCTTGCTTCTCTGAACTCAAGCTATCTTTTGGCAAATGAGAGTTTTACTGTCAATTTTGGCGAGTCTGCGAAAGCGGAGAAGATTGGTGATTTACGACCTCGTGTTTTAGCGCTCGATAAGAAACCGATTCCCGATGTCTCGGTTAAATATGTAATGAAACGCTATCGAAAGCTTTTCGAAACCGCGCAAAGTCCAGAAGTACGTATTGAAGCATTGAATCGCTTGAATAATTTGAGCGCGAGTTATGGCGTATCAGAGAAAGGTCTGACGGTAGATCCTTACGTTCACGCTGACGTCGTGCTCGATACCTATCAAAAGATTGTTGATTCTGGTGATACATATCAGCGCATGGATGAGTTGTTGTATCAGACAGCAAAAGCAACAGCATTTACGGGTGACATACTAGAATCGATCAAGCGATTAGAATTACTGGTTGGGCTATATCCAAATTCAAAACTCGCTGATGAAGCATTGCTGCGCTTAGCGGAGGGATATTTTGATTTGGCCGATTTTAATCGAGCACGCGACTACTACGCGAAGCTACTTAAAAAATCGAAAGCTCCAAGAATGCGAGCCTATTCTAATTACAAGTTGGCATGGGCTGAGTATCGCTTGGAAGATAATAATGACGCCCTCCAAAGGCTTAGTAACTTTTTTGATGCATTTCCTGGTATCTACTCAAGCTTGTTGACGACAGATTTGACGGTTATTCCTTTTCGGACTTCTAGCCATCGTGGGTTCGATATAGATCTTGATAAAAATATCCTTAGCGACGGTATGCGTTTACTTGCTTTACTCAACGAGCAGGGCGATTGGATGCGCAATATTTCGGAGACTGCGATTGCGCTAGGAGGACCTGAAAGGGAACCCATAGTATTAAGAGCCTTGGTGGATCACTACGCAAGTAAAAAACGTTACTTCGATGCGGCGAGTTTGATAGCGCAATACACTGATAATGCTACAACCGATCAGGAATTGTTTTTTTATAATTTAAAGGGCATCGAATTATATCAACAGGCTGATAGGAAAATCGAAGCTTGGAAGGCAAAAGCGGCGTTGGTACAGCGGTTTGGAATTCGTTCTGATTTTTGGAAAACGGCGCAGGCACGCGTAAAAGCAGATATCCGTCCCAGCCTTATTGATGTGACTGAAGAACTCGCTCATCTTAATTTTGTTCGAATGCAAGAGCGAAAAACGCGCGATCAAAGAATGTTGCGATCGGCAAAACAGGCAGCGAGTTACTATTTACAGCTATCAGCACTTGAGCAAATGAAAAATGGCGCTTCTGAGCAAAACCACGAAGCGACTTATTTGGCAGCGCAGGCATTACAGCGCGGCGGGCAGGCTAGCAAAGCATCAGACCTATATGAAAGGCTGGCCTACAATAACGCATCACTAGACTTTAAATCAGATGCGGCATATAGCGCATTGATCAGCTCAGAACAGGCTTTGCGCAAAACGCTTGGCCAAGATAATGCTATTAAATCGACACAATGGGCAGACAAGCAGTTTGAATTAGCAAACAAGTTCATTAGTACTTTCTCTCAAGATAAAAGAGCACCAGAAGTGGCGTTAGCGGTATCGAATTTTTATCAAAACCAACAACAGTTTGATGCGTTGATCACCTTCCTCACGGGGTTTGAGCGGTTTAGCGAAGCCTCTACAGAACAGCGGCTGACAGCTGAGCTGACAAGAGCTGGTGTTCTATACAATAAGGCCTTAGATGCTGATGGCTACACCTTTGCTGAGCGCGCTTATCGTAATGTGCTTTCTATTGCGGAGTCTGATCCCGAGTATGCGCTTAACACTAAACGAAAAATCGCTATCAACGCAGCCCTTGCTAATTCACTTTATCAGCAAGGTAAGAAGAGTGGTAAAAGTAAGCGCGCACTTGATGCATATCTTAAGGTCTATGAAGAGTTCCCTTCAGACCCGCTTGCACCTGACGCCTTATTCAATGCAGCGAGTATTGCGGGGAGCACAGAGGATTGGGATCAAGCGGTCCGAACTCATCGTCTGTTTCAAGTCATGTTTCCAAAACATGAACTTCAAGCTACCGGTTTAACGCAATTAATTTATGCCTTGGAGCAAGAGGCGCTTTATATCGATGCAGCAGAGTCTTTGTTCGCACAAGCCAAGCAACAGAAAGCAATTGATGCAGCGCTGTCAGCAGAATCCGCTTATAAAGCTGCGCGATATTTTTCTGAGAATAGCGTTAAAGAAAAAGCAACCGAAGCCTATGAGTGGGTGCTCAAAGAGCACCCTAAACGTTACGATATTGGCATAGAAGCATTAGCATTTATGTTTGAAACGTCAGAAGTGGAAAGTGCGCATGAAAAAGCGTACGCAGTGCGCATAGCGGAATACGTCGAAGATAACAAACTCGATACCTCACGTGCGTTGACGCTCGGCGCGCAAGCAAGCCTATTTTTGGCCGAACAACAAAAAGCCCGCTTTACCGACATGTCATTGTCGCAACCGTTTGCGAAATCCTTACGCACAAAAACCAAGCAGCTAGATCAATGTACAGTTGCGTATAAACGCGTTGTGCAGTTTGGTGTCGAGACCTACACAGAGGCGGCGCGATTTGCGATGGCGGATATATATCAGATTCTCGCGCATGACATTATGCTATCCGAGCGTCCGAAAGGTTTAAATGCTTTAGAGCAAGAGCAGTATGACATCCTATTGGAAGAGCAAGCCATTCCAATCGAAGATGAAGCGATTGCACTTCACGAGCTGAACATTAAGGCGAGTCCGAATCACGAACTCAGTGGTTGGGTTAAAGCAAGCTATGACGCGCTTCAAGAGTTAAATCCAGGTATGTACAAGCGGCCAGTAACCGGAGCAGATTATGCGACATTTGATTTTTAGTCTGTTTTTGATTGGATCAATTAGTGGGTGCGCGACGAAAGACGTCAGCCAGAATATTTCTGTTAAGCCACAGACTCCAGTTTCGATCTCGGATAAAGATAAAGCGAGCTTCATGGAATTGCAGTCGTTAATGCAGGCACAGCAATTCGAAAAGGCGCTAGTTCTGATTCAGAAATTGTTAGTTGATTACCCTTTACTGCCTGAGCTTCATGTGAATAAAGGTGTGGCCTTACTTAGACAATCTAAAACAAAAGAAGCGGTTGTAGAGTTTGAACGTGCGACTTCTATTAATGACGAACTAGCCCAAGCGCACAGCTTTCTTGGAGAAGCATTTTTAGCGCAAGGTCAAATTAAGCGCGCAGAGCAATCCTATCTCAAGGCATTAGCGCTAGCGCCAGATACCCTTTATGCCCATTACGGGTTAGGTGTTATATATGATTTGTACCTGTTTGATTTTGATAAAGCTGAGCGGCATTACTTGGCTTTCTTAGAAGGAGCAGACGGGCGAGCACAAGAAGATCAAATAAAACATGTAAAGTTGTGGGTTAGACTGCTCAAAAGGAAATCTGCATGAAGGGATTACACATTATTCAGTTTTGCTCTTTAGTGTTGATGCTATCCTACGCCAGCTTTACAACAGCTAATGACAAATCATCGGAACAGATTAAGACTATTTCAATCATTGGTAATTCTGAATTACCTAAAGTCGAATTAGCGCTGCCATGGAGAATATCTGGCTCAGCGGACCCAACTAAGATCGAATTAGACCCTGAGCCAATGCCTGACGTATTAAAGCCAATTTCGATGGATAAGCATAAGCGTAAAGTTTATTTTCACCATTACATCCAAATGCCAAAGTCATTTGGATCACAATAGATTTGAGTTGCTCTTAATCGATCGACAGATAACAAAAAAGGAGTAAGGTTTTTGGATACCGTAGTTAAGTTTTTTCAAGATGGCGGCATGTTCATGTATCCAATTGCGTGCATATTGCTATTCGGCTTCGCCATTACGGTTGAGCGATTTATTTTTCTAACGCGGGCGAAGTCAACAAATAGAAAAGTGTTTGAAAACGATTTGCTCCCCTTGCTTGTAAAGGGCGATTTCGTTGCGGCGGGTGCCAAAGCGCGTGAAGGAACGAGCGCAATCTCAACAATGCTTGATATCGGTTTAACGCGTTTTAATTCTGGACGATCTAGGGACGAAATTGAGTATGCGATGGAAGAATCGTTAATGGAGATCTTACCTCGCCTTGAGAAACGTACGCCGTTTCTCGCGATGCTCGCAAACGTCGCAACCTTGCTAGGTCTCTTGGGAACCATTATCGGTTTGATTGCGGCTTTCACAGCGGTTGCAAACGCGGACCCAGCGCAGAAAGCGACCTTGCTTTCGCAAAGTATCTCTGTCGCGATGAATACAACTGCGTTCGGTCTAATGGCTGCAATTCCGCTTTTGATGGTCCACTCGTATCTTCAGGCTAAAACGAATGAGATCGTTGATAGTTTCGAAATGGCGGGGATCAAAGTGCTTAACCTCTGTGCTTCAACGCAAAAATAGTTAGAGCATAGAAAGTACTTTCAGATGTCTTTAGTAGTCGCTCATCATAATTTGCCATGGTCGCAATCGCATTCAGAGCAGCGCGTCTTCTCTGTTGCGCTCATGCTTGGGTTAGTGCTTTTAATCGCTGCTGCCTGGTTTATTGATAATTATGAAGTGCCTGAACCTGATAGAGAGAGTCTCGAGCGCTTGCCGCCTCAATTGGCTCGTTTCGTAAAGAACGAAAAGCCAAAAGTTGCGCCAAAGCCTATACGTAAAAAGGAATTACCTAAACCGAAGGCTGAAGTTAAACCTAAGCCGGTAGCGAAGCCAAAACCTAAACTTGAGCCGAGGCCTGTTCCTAAGCAGAAGTCTAAGGAATCGATTAAAGCGCAACCCAAAAAACGAGTGGAAACCCAGAAGAGCACCGCGGAACAAATAAAACAGGCACGAGAAGTCGCAAGTAATAGTGGTTTGCTTGCTATGCAAAGCCAAATGGCAGCGCTATCGAGTTCGGTCGCCGCATCAGGCTTCTATTCTTCAGCGAAGCAAGTAAAAGCCGAGTCAGGGCCATTAAGTATCGGTTCACCGGATCAGTCTGTATTGAGCAAAACCTCGAACGCAACAGCTCAGTCGGAACAGCAAATCGATACACGCCAAGCAACATTGGACGATCAAGAATATTCAACGCTGCAAGTACGTGAAGAAGAAAAAGCCCTCGCACTCGCGGAGAAAAACGCAGGAAAGACGCGAGATATGGCTGAGGTGCAACTCGTTGTAGAGGGTGTTCGCTCAACATTCAATTTATTGTACAACCGGGCACTGAGAGACGCCCCATTCCTAGAAGGTGCGTTAACACTTAAAATAACTATTTTGTCTTCTGGATTAGTTTCTTCTGTCGAGGTGCTTGAAGACACGCTCGGTGACCCAAAACTCGTCGCCAAACTGGTTGCGCGAATGAAGCTGACTAATTTCGGGCCATCAAACGCACCAGAGTTGGTGCACGTTCTACCATTTAATTTCCAGCCTAGCTAAATCAACGTTAATTTTGCCTCATAATGGTGCGCACGGCGTGTCGTTACTACCTGATGCGCAATTTTAGTTCGCTTAACTGTCAGGTTGCTTTCCATCAGACCCTACGCTTAAACGCTTTGGCGCATCAAAGACCATTTGGTATGCATCATGCACTAGTTACGATACGTGATACGCAACAAGTGAACGGATCGAGATCATCGTGCAAGTGATAGATAAATTCTTAGAAGAAGAGCGTCTGCCAAAAAGTTTTAGAAACACAGCCTCGCGATACTTCGATCCCGTTGTAGATGCTTTGCTACGCTATCGGGCGCCCATGAAAGAACCTGTGTTTATTGGGCTAGTTGGTTGCCAAGGGTCAGGCAAATCAACCCTTTGTAAGTATTTTGCCAATTCATTAAAGGAGCAGGGTGCGAAAGTCGTTAGTTTGTCACTCGACGATTTTTATCTTGGAAAACTGGATCGTAAGCATCTTGCTTTAAGTGTCCATCCTCTGTTTGCAACGCGCGGTGTACCATGTACACACGACGTATCTAGGATTCGGGAAGTTCTTGAAGCCCTTCGAGAAAATACAGGGGAAATCAAACTGCCAGCGTTTAATAAGGCGACCGACGATGTAGTCCCTGCTGAAAACGAAATCGTCGTTGCAACTAACCCAGATTTTGTAATTTTTGAAGGCTGGTGTTGGGGCGTTGAAGCCGTTGATGAAGCCTTACTAGATGCACCATGTAACGCGCTAGAGGAAATTGAAGATCCTGAACGAATATGGCGTTTAGAAGTTAATCGTGCATTGCGTCAAAGTTATGAGCCGCTGTATCGCTTTTTTGATCTGTGGTGTTTTTTAAAAGCGCCGTCTTTTGCTTCTGTTTACGAATGGCGACTACAACAAGAGAAGAAATTAATAGACACGCTCAAGCCAGAAGATGCTGCTGATGGAATTCTTGATGAGAAAAGTTTGAAGCGTTTCATTGCACATTATGAACGTCTGACTGAGCGTTTGTTAGATACATTTTCTACCCGAGCCGACATCGTTTGGGAGCTTGGGGGCGACAGGCATGTCCAACACATGCGCGTACAGGGAGAAGTCGCTAAAAAAGGATTTGAATTATGCGGCCATTAAACGACATCTTAATCTTTACGGATTTAGATGGCACCTTACTAGACCACGAAACGTATAGTTACAAAGCTGCGCAAGGCGCAATCACGGTGCTTCGCGAACGCAACGCTCACATTATTCCTGTTACAAGTAAAACGCGCGCTGAAGTGATGATCTTGAGGGCTTCACTGGAATTAAACACTCCGTTTGTTGTAGAGAACGGCGCGGCCGTTTTCATTCCTAAATCTCAATTTGAGTTTAATCACGACTCACTCTTAGATTGCGATGAATTTTGGTGCAAGGCTTTTGGCCTCCCAAGAGAGCAACATCAAGACCTGATGAGTAAGCTTTCACGCGAGCTTCAAGATTGTTGTATGACGTTTGGGATGCTTGGAAACAAGCAAATAGCGGAAGTAACCGGTCTGAGTCTAGATCATGCTGCGTTAGCGAATCAAAGAGAATATTCTGATCCTATTTTATGGCAGGGGTCAGATGTCCAAAAGAGTCAACTTCGCAAAGAAGTAGAAGGGCTTGGCTATAGAATTCAAGAGGGTGGGCGCTTTCTACATATCACAAACGGATATGACAAAGGAAAGGCTTTAGTTTGGCTAAAACAACAATATATTTGCAACAACGCAAACACACCTTTCAGAGCCATTGCGCTCGGCGACAGTGACAATGATATAGACATGTTAGAGGCCGCCGATCAGGCAATAGTAATCAAGAATCCTAATAAACCGACGCTGATGCTTCCGTCAGACATTAATGAAATCAGAAGTGCAAGTGCAGGGCCTAAAGGTTGGGCTGAAAGTTTGAGTAGCTTTTTAGACTTAGATCTAGGTGAGCCCTCATTGTAAATAATAACCAGCAGACATAGAGCTTAAGCGAGTAAAAAATGGCTGACTTTTATCAAAATGGCATCATAACAACGTTACATAATCTAAGCTGTCGGTCGTATGAAGACCTCGAGAGGGAGCTGGAAGATTTTGCAACAAAACGTCCGATGGGGCTGATCTTGCCGTCTCTATTTTCTGAGTTAGAAGGGGATGCGCTACCCAAAATTATCGATTTACTTAGCGAGGTGAAGTACATCGGTGAAATTGTGATTGGTTTAGATCGCGCTAGCCTTGATCAGTATAAATACGCTTTAGGTTTTTTCTCAAAATTGCCACAACGTCATCGCGTGCTTTGGAACGATGGACCGCGATTACGTCAACTCGACGACGAGCTGCAGGCCCTCGGTGTTGCGCCTAAAGAAGCAGGTAAGGGCAGAAATGTATGGTATTGCATGGGCTATACCTTAGCGTCGAACCGATCAGAATCGGTTGCCCTGCATGACTGTGATATCGTCACCTATGATAAAGAACTTTTAGCGCGCTTAATCTACCCAGTTGCCAATCCGCATTACAATTATGAGTTCTGTAAGGGCTACTATTCTCGAGTCGCTAATGGAAAAATGAACGGACGTGTCAGTCGTTTGTTAGTGACACCATTATTACGATCTTTCAAAAGCGTTATTGGATATCGTGATTACTTAGAGTACATGGATAGCTTTCGTTATCCATTAGCTGGCGAGTTTTCGTTCCGTATCGATGTCTTAAAAGATATTCGAATTCCAAGTGATTGGGGCTTAGAGATTGGGGTGCTTTCAGAGATGTACCGCAACTATGCGCACAACCGTCTTTGCCAAGTTGATATCGCACACATATACGACCATAAACATCAGGATCTGTCTTTACACGATGAAACAGGCGGCTTGTCAAAAATGTCTATCGATATTACCAAGGCACTCTTCAGAAAACTCGCGACGCAAGGCGAAACATTTACAACAGAGACGATACGCTCCTTGAAAGCGACGTATTACCGGATTGCGCTTGATTTTATTGAAACCTACTACAATGACGCGATGATGAATGGTCTTAAGTTAGACGTTCACCAAGAGGAAAAAGCAGTCGAGATGTTTGCCTCAAATATCATGAAGGCAGGACAGCACTTTTTAGATAACCCGATGGAGCGCCCCTTTATCGCGAGTTGGAACCGGGTAATTAGTGCGATGCCAGATGTGCTTGAACGACTCAAGGATGCGGTTGAGAAGGACAACGAAGAATTTGGTTTATAGAAGTAAGGTTCGAATATGAATGATGTCTTGCAGAAACTTGATGCAAAACTCAGTGATCAGCTCGAGTTCATTTATGGCCCCTTGTTGTCGGGCACTGATATTGACGCGTTAAAGCGATCTCTCTTGCAAACAATGAATCTGGTTGATGAGCAGGGTGTGTTTTTGGGAGCGGAAACATCACCAAAACCGTACACCAATCATTGGAGCGAAAAAGATGCCATCCTCATAACCTATGGGGATAGCGTGTCAGAAGGAGCTTCGGTGCTTGCTTCGCATAAGCAGAAGCCGCTCGAGAGTTTGGGCTATTTTTTAGATAAGTACTGCAAAGATATATTCAATTCCGTACATATACTTCCATTTTATCCTTACAGTTCTGATGACGGTTTCTCGGTTATTAACTATGTCGAAGTGAATGATTCGCTTGGGGATTGGGGGCATGTGCAGTCGTTATCGCAACGTTATCGCCTTATGGCCGATGTGGTCATCAATCACTGTTCGGCTCGAAGCCAATGGTATGGTAATTTCATAAAGGGACAGGGCGAAGGGAATGACTACTTCTTTACGAGCGATCCTGCGCTGGACCATTCTCAAGTTGTTCGACCTAGAACATCGTCGTTGCTTAAAGAACAAGAAACGGCAGACGGAACAAAATATGTCTGGTGTACGTTTAGTCATGATCAAATCGATTTTGATTTTCGAAACCCTAAGGTTTTAATCGAGTTTGCGAAAATACTTAACTTCTATCTAGATCAAGGGATTCGCATATTCCGTTTCGATGCGATCGCATTTCTTTGGAAGAAGGCGGCAACATCTTCGCTTAATTTGCCTGAAACCCACGAAATCGTTCGTTTGCTCAGGACTTTGATCGAGCATAAGTGCCATGACGCAGTCATTATCACGGAAACGAACATTCCTAATAGAGAAAACCTTTCGTATTTCGGAAACGCGAACGAAGCGCATTGTGTCTACAACTTCTCATTGCCACCTTTGCTCGTGAACACCTTAATTACTGGGTCTAGTCATTATCTTAAGCAATGGATGATGAGCATGCCGCCTGCCCAGAACGGTACCGCATACTTTAACTTTATTGCCTCGCACGATGGTATTGGACTTCGTCCTGCTGAGGGTTTGTTATCCGATACTGAGATCAATACTTTTGTAAGCACCATGTTAGGCTTTGGTGGTAGGGTCTCTATGCGGGCGTTGGAGAATAATCAGAATAAGCCCTATGAAGTGAACATCTCTTTGTTTGATGCATTGCAAGGTACAACGAAAGGGCCTGACAAGTGGGGTGTGAAACGTTTTGTTTGTGCGCATGCATTAATGTTGGGCTTAGAAGGGATTCCGGGGATTTATATCCATAGTCTGGTAGGTACTCGAAACGATTATCAGAAACTAGAACACACCAAACACAATCGTTCGATTAATCGTCATCGATGGGAATTGAGTGAGCTTGAGTCAGAATTGGCCAATGAATCGAGCACACATTCGAAGATATATCATCAAATTTCAAAGATGCTTGAGATTAGAACCAAACAAGCGGCTTTCCATCCAAACGCAACGCAGTTTACCTTGCATTTAGGGGAGTCAATTTTCGGTTACTGGAGGCAAAGTACGGATCGACGCCAAAATATATTCTGTATCTATAACATCTCAGATACAGAGCAAGACATTCATTTAAGCGAATTGAATATTACGGAGTTTGATAGTTGGGTCGATTTGCTCTCAGGTACTGTGATTACTGATATCGACGGTGTTGTAAATATGCGTCCCTACGATGCCTTATGGATTAGCAACCAAAATAGTTAAGGCTTATTTTTCTATATAAATTAGCTGCTTAGTGCAAGATTTGATGACACTGCTATAGTTATAAGAATAGTTATTTTAAAGTGCGAATCCATGAAGTATCTACAGAGTTTTAGTAAGCAGCTACGCTTCTTCCGTGAAACACATAAGCTGAGCTTGTCTGATATTGCGAATCTATGCTCGGTTGATGACTCAGTCGTAAAGGCATGGGAAGATTCAAATGCTCAGGTGTTCCCGAGTTTAGAGAACCTACTCGATATTTGTTTTAAAACAGGCGCATCTTTAGAGTACTTTTTAGATGTTCCAAGCGCGCACCAATTTCCACAACTCGATTTGCCCGGCATTGATGAGCCTGAATTTTCAGACCTAAGTGATTCATTGAATGAGTTAGATAAACACTTGGATGACGCTCTTCCCAAACAGCAAGAGTTGGCGTTGATAAAACGCTTTCGAAAAAGCGACCCTCAAAACCAAGAGTTAATACTTCAACTCATGGGCTTATAAGACAAAAGGCAGCCAATTGGCTGCCTTTTGTCTATAGAGATATTTAGCTTACTCTGGCGTATATACGTTTTCGTATACGTAGTTCGTAGCCTTTACAAATCCATCTACACTGCCGCAATCGAAGCGCTGACCTTTGAATTTATACGCAAGCACGCAGCCTTTCTTAGCTTGTGTCATAAGTGCGTCGGTAATCTGAACCTCTCCGTTTTTACCTGGAGGTGTTTGTTCGATAATGTCGAAAATGTCCGGCGTAAGAATGTAGCGGCCAATAATAGCGAGGTTGCTTGGTGCATCTTCTGGTGCTGGTTTCTCAACCATGTCAGTAATGCGATACAAGCCATCTTTCATTGATTCGCCTGCGATGACGCCGTATTTGTGAGTTTGATCTGCTGGCACTTCTTGAATTGCAACGATGCTACAACGGAACTGGTTATACAACTCAGACATCTGTTTTAGTACACCGTTTCCTGGTGCATCGCCAACGCACAGGTCGTCAGCAAGTAATACTGCGAAAGGATTATCGCCGACCAATGGCTTACCTGACAAAATCGCATGGCCAAGGCCTTTCATATGGTGCTGACGTGTAAACGAGAAAGTATTGTTCTCGATAAGCCCTCGAATATCAGAAAGCATTGCTTCCTTTCCTGAACCCTGAATTTGATGCTCTAGCTCATAGCTAATGTCGAAATGGTCCGCAATTGCGCGCTTGCCGCGACCTGTTACGAAACCAAAGTTATCCATACCGGCTTCCTGCGCTTCCTCAACACCGTATTGGACGAGAGGTTTGTTAACAAGAGGAAGCATTTCTTTTGGCATTGCTTTTGTCGCTGGTAGAAAGCGTGTGCCATAACCCGCAACAGGGAATAAGCAGTTTTTGATCATTGTCGTTGTTGTCCTAAATATACAAGGTCTAGTTATAGATATTGAATGACCTGATTTGAAGCAAAAGTTCGGCCACAAATATGCCACAACCCATGCTTTTATATAAGCGTTGATTTTTACAATTTGAGTATTGTTGTCGAAATTTAGAAAGAAAAAAGGCTTACCTAAAGTAAGCCTTTTGTAATGACCGCTAGTTGGTGATTAGCCGCACTTACTGTCGCCGCAGTTTAGGCAGGTTGCACAACCGTCCATGATAATCACAGCCTTGGTATTGCACTTCTTACATAGCTGTGCTGTATCTGGGAATGGGCTTGGTTCTTCCTTAGCAGAGCTTTCTGCGGTATTAGCTTTAGCTGCTTGCTCAAATTCAGCACGTTTCTCAGCTAAAATCTGCTTCGTCGTATCGCTCATTTCTTCCGATTCGATAAGACCAATGCTCTTCATATGCTTTTCGATCACAGCGCCAATCTCAGCAACAAGCGATGGCATGAACACGCCACCTTTCTTGTAGTAACCGCCATTCGGGTCGTACACAGAAGATAACTCTTCTACCAAGAATGTAATGTCACCACCTTTACGGAAAACAGCTG
This sequence comes from Oleiphilus sp. HI0067, assembly GCF_001635735.1. Classification (NCBI taxonomy): domain Bacteria; kingdom Pseudomonadati; phylum Pseudomonadota; class Gammaproteobacteria; order Oceanospirillales; family Oleiphilaceae; genus Oleiphilus; species Oleiphilus sp. HI0067. Next base: position 5,067 of record NZ_LWFI01001233.1, on the reverse strand, counting down.
AAATAACGCGCGTTAAAGCAATAACCCATTGGAAGTGCTCCATCGACTTAGAGTTGATGAACACTTCATATGGACGGCGCACTTCATGATCGGTATCTTCATTCAAAATGATGTCATTGATCGTGATGTAAAGTGCGTGCTCATCTACAGGTGTTTTTACCTTATACGTAGAGCCTAAAAGAAAATCAGGACGTTCGATCTTCTCATTCATCTCAATCGGCTTAGGCCGTTGCTCGACTTCGGCCTCTTTAATGGCTGCCGATGCGTCGGTATGAACTTGATAGCCTACGATTTTTTTCTCGATTTTAATTGCCATTGTCATATTCCTTTTTCTTATTCACTCGCTATAAGCGGGCGAATCTTGATCAGTATTTACCGTAGGTGCCTTCTTTAAGTGCGTCGAATAGATTCGCAGCGGTGTGGATTTCACCGTCGTATTCAATCTCTTCGTTGCCTTTCACTTTTACGGTTGTTCCGTCATCCAATGTAAATTCGTATAAGGTGTTCTCAAGATCTTGCTCTTTCACCAAAACGCCCTGGAATGCTTCAGGATTGAAACGGAATGTTGTACAGCCTTTTAAGCCCTGCTCATAGGCGTACATGTAAATATCTTTAAATTCTTCATATGGGAACTCTGTAGGAACGTTCGCCGTTTTAGAGATCGAAGAATCTACCCACTTCTGTGCTGCCGCTTGAATATCGACATGCTGCTTTGGCGTTACTTCATCTGCCGCGATGAAATAATCAGGCAATGCGTTGTCAGGGTTATCACTAAATGGCATTGCATCTGGATTGACCTGATTTCTGTAAGCAAGCAATTCGAATGAATAAACATCTACCTTTTCTTTAGTCTTCTTACCTTCGCGAATAATGTTACGAGAGTAGTGGTGAGCAAAGCTTGGCTCGATACCGTTACTTGCGTTGTTCGCAAGAGACAAAGAAATAGTTCCCGTCGGTGCAATCGAAGTATGGTGTGTAAAACGTGCACCTTGCTCAGCAAGCTGATCGACTAATTCTGGCTCGTAATCAGCAATACGTTGCATGTAACGGCTATATTTTGCGTGAAGAACTTTACCTTTCACTGTATCGCCTATGGAGTAACCGTCCGCGCTCAGCTCTGGGCGTTCGCGTAGTATTTCGGCAGTCACTGCGAACTCTTCTTCCATGATTGGCGCTGGCCCTTTCTCTTTACTTAGTTCAAGACCTTGTCTCCAGCCTTCAAGAGCCATTTCGCGGTTCACTTTCTCAGTGAACTCAACAGACTCAGGCGAACCATATGGCATTTTCATCATGGTTAATGTAGAACCAAGACCCAAAATGCCCATGCCATGGCGACGCTTAAAGTTAATCTCGTTGCGTTGCCCCATTAAAGGCAGGCCATTTATCTCAACAACGTTGTCGAGCATACGCGTGAAGATAGCAACTGCCTTACGGTACTTCTTGAAGTTAAATGAAGCCTTGTCAGTGAATGGCTTTTCAACGAAAGACGTTAGATTGACAGAACCAAGCAAGCAGCTGCCATAAGGTGGCAATGGTTGTTCGCCACAGGGGTTAGTTGCACGAATGTTTTCACAGAACCAGTTGTTGTTCATCTCATTAACTTTGTCGATCAGGATGAAGCCTGGCTCAGCAAAATCGTAAGTAGAATTCATAATAGAATCCCAAATCGTACGCGCTTTAACAGTGTTATAAACACGACAACCGATTAAACCTTCTTGGTTTGCGACGTACCCAGATTTAACAGGGAATGAACGGAATACAAACTGCTCAGTGTCAGTAAGGTCTAGATTCTCTTCAGCAACTTCTTCTGCTGTAACTGGGAAAGAAAGTCTCCAGTCAGCATCGTCTTTTACTGCTTTAATGAAGTCTTCAGTGATCAATAGTGACAAGTTGAATTGACGAAGACGACCGTCTTCACGTTTAGCTTTAATGAAGTCCAAAACATCAGGATGGTGTACATCGAAAGTCGCCATTTGTGCGCCACGTCGACCACCTGCTGATGATACTGTAAAACACATCTTGTCGAAGATATCCATGAACGACAATGGGCCAGAGGTGGTCGCACCTGCACCAGCAACATAAGCACCTTTAGGGCGTAAAGTAGAAAACTCATATCCGATGCCACAGCCGGCTTTTAGTGTTAAGCCTGCTTCGTGGTTTTTAAGTAGGATATCGTCCATTGAGTCATAGACTGTGCCTGAAACGGTACAGTTAATGGTGGAAGTTGCAGGCTTATGTTCGCCAGCGCCTGCATTCGACATAATGCGGCCTGCGGGAATGACGCCAGTTTCTAATGCCCATTTAAAATCTGCATATACCTGCTCGCGCTTTTCCTCTGGTTCTACAGAAGATAGAGCACGGGCCACACGTTCATAAGTTTCAGCGATTGTTTTATCAACAGCCTCGCCAGACTTTGTTTTCAGCTGGTATTTAGTGTGCCAAATGTCTACCGACGCATCTTGCATCGGGAGTGGAGAAATGAGCGGTTCGACCTTAGCGTTCATTTATGAAACCTCGTGGACGTTCTAAATGACAGACACTCTTCCTTAAGTGAGCTATCACATTAAAATGTTTTATTGGCTGCCTTACCTGAGCAACCCCTATATTTAGTGGTGGCAGAAATGTTCTCTTTCTGCTCACGTATAACCTTTAAAGCCAAGACAACTAAGCGATTACGAGGGTTCAAAGGTACAGCTATTCGTTTAGTTACGCCTGATGACGGGATAGAAGATGTATCCCTATATATAGTATTATGAATTGTTGGTTTACTATATGTAGCGTACTTGCGAAGAAGTATAACAGCATATAGTGGTATGTGAAGATTCTCTTGTGTCTTTTTTTGATGAAAAAACCTTAAATATTTATTGACTTTTGTAGGGCTTATTTTGGTGCGGCTTAGACGTTAAGTGGGCACTGCCGTGCACCAAATTGGATTAAAAAGTAGTAGGAATGGTTAGCCTTTTATAACCATATATAGTGTATGGGTGTTTGTTGTAAATGGCGAGCTTGGTGCTCGCTGACTACCAATTGCACAATATGCCGTTATAATGCGCCGCTCTTATTAAACGCGCCAGTTTTACGTTCTGGTCGCTGAACACAGGAACATGTATATGTCTGACATCACCGTATGTGCCATGTATCGATTCGTCGACTTGCCAAACTACAAAGAACTTCGCCAGCCCTTACTAGATAAAATGCTAGAAAACGATGTACGCGGTACATTATTGCTAGCAAGCGAGGGAATCAACGGCACGGTATCTGGCACCGAAGCATCCATTGAAACCTTATTAACTTGGTTTAAAGCTATCCCCGAGTTTGCAGATATTGATTACAAGCTTTCGTTTGATGAATCTCAACCGTTTTACCGCACCAAGGTGAAACTTAAAAAAGAAATTGTCACGATGGGGGTAGAGGGTATCGATCCTAAAAAAGTTGTTGGCACATACGTCAAACCTAAAGACTGGAATGCGCTTATTTCTAATCCTGAAGTTGTACTGATTGATACGCGTAATGATTATGAGTATGAGATTGGTACGTTTGAGGGTGCCGTAAACCCTAAAACTGATACCTTTAGAGAATTCCCGGCTTATGTTGATGAACATTTAGATCCTGCTAAGCATAAAAAAGTCGCTATGTTCTGTACGGGCGGCATTCGTTGCGAAAAATCGACAGCTTTCCTAAAAGAAAAGGGCTTTGATGAGGTTTATCATCTAGAGGGTGGCATCCTTAAATATCTGGAAGAAGTCCCTAAAGAAGATACGATGTGGGAAGGCGATTGCTTCGTGTTTGATAATCGTGTTGCGGTTGATCATGATCTAAACAAAAGCGCTTATGATCAGTGCCACGCATGTCGACTTCCAATTACTGCCGAAGATATGGAACACGAACACTACAAAAAAGGTGTGAGTTGTCCTAAGTGTTTTGGCAAACACACGCCTAGCCAGATCAAACGATTCGAAGAACGTCAAAAACAGATTGACTTAGCGCGCGCACGTGGCCAAGGCCATATTGGTAGTGAAGCAACTGAAGCTATTGCTCAAAATCGTGATAAGAAAGTCGCGGCGATTAAAGCGCAGCAAGAAGCGCAGTAATACATCTGATAAAAGTAGCGTGAACGGTGTCGTTTGCGCTACTTCAACTCAATCTTTTTCTCTTTGCATCTCGCACAGCGCATAACTGTGACAAGCCTCCCTTGCTTAACGTCAAACTGGTTCTCTTTTTCGACCACCCATTTGTGAAAGCCATGCTTACAAAGGCTTTTTCCTTTATGCTTCGCTTTGAGCGAAGGTCTTTTAAACTGAACAACGTCTCCCATAGTTTTCCTCGCGAACAATAAATCAAAGCAGCAAATAAGAATTAGACGGATGCTACCAAAAGGATACCGTAAACGATACAGCCTTACTTTCATCGGAAGCTTGTTGCTGCATAGCTCCGTTGCGACCTATCTTATCTATAATCCTGTCGATTTTACGGAAGAAGTGCAGGACAAATCTGTAACTGTTCAGCTGAAGAAAGATGAACCGAAGTCGGACAAGAAAGAAGCCGAGAAGAAAGAGGCTGAGAAGAAGGAATCCAAGAAGAAGGAATCCAAGAAGAAGGAAGCCGAGAAGAAGGAAGCCGAGAAGAAGGAAGCCGAGAAGAAGGAAGCTGAGAAGAAAGAAGCCGAGAAGAAAGAAGCCGAGAAGAAGGAAGCCGAGAAGAAAGAAGCTGAGAAGAAAGAAGAGAAGAAGAAAGAAGAGAAGAAGAAAGAAGAGAAGAAGAAAGAAGCTGAGAAGAAAGATAAGGATCCATTGGAAGAGGTTTACTCTGTCGACAAAAATAACGACGACGGCTCTTTCGGCAACAAAGAGACTGGGTTGGGTGGCTTTGGGGACAAGCCGAATGATCCAAGTAAATCCAAAAACGTAAACAAAGATAAGCAAGAACAAGCCAAGAAAGCAGAACAAGCCAAGAAAGCAGAACAAGCCAAGAAAGCAGAACAAGCCAAGAAAGNAGAACAAGCCAAGAAAGCAGAACAAGCCAAGAAAGCAGAACAAGCCAAGAAAGCAGAACAAGCCAAGAAAGCAG
>NZ_LWFI01001232.1:0-721 GCF_001635735.1 Oleiphilus sp. HI0067 | reverse complement strand
CGAAACAGCAGTGGTTCAGGGCATCACTATTAGTGGTGTGCCTGAAGGTGTGCTGCTATCTTCCGGTGTAAATCAGAGTGGTGGCGTTTGGTCGTTAACAGAGGCTGAGCTAGTCGGATTGACCTTGACGCCAATTGAGCACCAAGATGATAACTTTACGCTTACAGTTGATGTCACTACTGACGATATCAATCATCCCTCATTGAGTGACAGTGTCGAGGTTGATATTCGCGCCCAAGCAGATCAACCACAGCTGACCGTCTATGATGCTCAAACGTCAATTAACCAGTCCGTCGAACTGAATATAACGCCCGCGTTAGTTGATATGGATGGATCTGAACAGATCGATCATATCGTTATTACAGGCTTGCCAGAGGGGGCAACACTATCTGCTGGTTCTGCACAGTTGGATGGAAGTGTTCACTTAACGGAAGCCGAATTGACTGGACTGACCCTGCAACCTGCCACGGATGACGATAATGATTTTGTACTCTCGGTGCAGATTCATATAACTGACACTGATAGTGACACAGGAGCACAGGACAGCGCTTATATAGAGGCCGATTTAGCAGTGAGTTTCAACGATACGTCTGTGATTGATGGTCTGCTTGGCGATCCACTTAATAGCAGTGTTAGCACTGATGAAGACACGGCAGTAGCGTTAGAACTTGGTCCGATTACACCTGCGGACAGTGATGAGACGTTATCGTCTTTAACTATC
>NZ_LWFI01001231.1:0-1350 GCF_001635735.1 Oleiphilus sp. HI0067 | reverse complement strand
GGCGTCAGTATCGACGATGCCTGAAGGCTTTTATGCTGCAAAGTATCGTTTTGACCTAACTCTTCAGAGAGCTTAATTATATGAAGTTCGACCCCAAAATATACTCAACTTCTAATTTGTTCAAACCAAGTTCGGGCGAGCTTGAAAGCTATTTCGACCACCTTTCTCGAGGCACAATAGTAAATTTGTTTGAAGATCGTTTTCGTGATTATCATTCGAGCCAATACTGTCTTTCGTTTTCGACGGGCTTTTGGGCCTTAGTTGCTTCAATAATTGCTAAAACAAATAAAGGAGGCGCTAAGGACGTCTTGATGCCATCCATGACCTATAGGAGGTTAGCTGATGTTGTTAATTGGACGGGGATGGTGCCAAAGTTTATTGATATTGACCCTAACACGCTAGCTCTTTCTGTTGACAAATTGAGTCAGAGTATCGATCAAGANTCAGCGCTTATTTTACCTGTTCACCCTATAGTGAATTGTTGCCCTGTTCAGCAGCTTATAGATGTGGGGAGGCAGCATAATGTTCCTGTATTGTTTGATGCTGTAGAGTCGGTTCATGAGACCGTTTCAGGTAAACGTGTCGGCAGCTTTGGGGTTGGAGAGGTCTTTTCACTTCATGCCAGCAAACTGATCAATGGTATCGAAGGGGGGTATGTATGTACGGACGATCAGGAATTTTTTGATAAGTTAAAGTCAATTACGACCACCTCTTCTTCAAAGTATCGGCTTCCCTACATTCAAGCAGATATTCATCCTCTTCATTGTGTGTACGCGTTAGCAGGTTTGGATGCCATTGAGCGCAATGTTTCTCATAACAGGCAGGTGTACGAGGCTTATGAGCAGCAGCTAAAGGGGCATCCATTTGTTAGGTTATTGCATTTTGATCAGTCGGAACAAACATCATTTAAAAATATAGTTGTAGAATTTACTGAGACTAGTCCAGTGTCCAGAGATGATTGTGTTAAACAATTGAACTTTCTGGGGATACAGTGTCGAGCTCACTATTACCCTCCGCTTCATGATAAATCTGCTTCTTACGCAACGAAAAAAACTGATTTGAAGTCGACCAATGAGCTGAAAAACTTGTTTCTGAACTTGCCCTGTGGGCAGAGGTTCGCTCCTGAAAACGCCAAGAGTGTAGTTGTTGAATTAAATAAGTTGTTCGGCCTTTAATTAGTTGGGTAAATAGGAGTTGATAATGCTAGATTTTGAACGTTTTAAAGAATGTATTGATTCGGTCGACGCCACCGACTACTTCACTAACCATGGTCCAAAAGCACGCATTTTTGAAGACTTAGTTGCTTCATTATTAAGTGCGAATGCTGTCGCGGTGGCTAACCTCTTTGTG
>NZ_LWFI01001230.1:0-615 GCF_001635735.1 Oleiphilus sp. HI0067 | reverse complement strand
TCTGAATTGAGCGCTCTCACGGTGTCTTCTGGAATGGCACCTTTGATTCGTGTTGCTAGTGTTAATTCTGTTGGTATTTAACTGGGTTATATGATGTTAAAACGTATTTTATTCAGTCTGGTGTTAGTGCTCGTTAGTACCTCAGCGTTTGCTGAGCAAGACGCAGCGCACTGGATTAATAAAATGCGAACGGCTTCGACATATGAATCCTATCGTGGGGTTTTCATGTTTAGTCGTGGTGACATGTCTAGCTCTATGCGTGTTGTGCATCGATTTATAGACGGACAAGAGCAAGAGCGTTTGACTCAGCTTGATGGGGATATGGGAGAGATTCTGCGTCGTGGCACGCAAGTCATGTGTCTTATCAAGGGGCAGCGCTTAGTTGAACTTGATAAACCGGACTTTGCTAATCCTGTCAGTAATCGATTTGCCAATTTTATTCCTGGTCATATGCATTACACCCTGCATAAAAAAGGCTATGAACGGATCGTTAATCGATCGTCTGTTAAATTAAAGATTATGGCCAATGATGCAAAGAGATATAGCTATGCGTTATGGCTTGATGAAGACACGGGTTTGTTGTTGAAATCACAGGTCTTGGGTGTTCAAGACAAA
>NZ_LWFI01001229.1:0-1539 GCF_001635735.1 Oleiphilus sp. HI0067 | reverse complement strand
TCGCCTGTTCTGAAAATTGCTTGTTTGGCTGCGCCGCTTTTTAAAGTGAAACGTACGGTGTCGGTGTCGATCGCAGCCACGCTTTCTACATCTAATAAGCTTTGTTGGTAGCGTGGGTGGCCTTTCTCAATGAGTGTGTAGAAAGAATAAACCACGTCTTCAGCATCGATAGGGTGCCCATCATGAAAACGCGCTTCGTTTCGAATGTCATATTCGACCCAAGCATAGTTGTCGGGGTAGCGAATGGTTTGCGCGATTAATCCGTAAGCGGTTTGAACTTCATCGGCAGAAGAGGCGTAGCTGCCTGTTCCTGCCATGAGCGGTTCATTCAGCTCAGAAAACTCATACATAAACAAACCTGGCGTATTGAACGGGCTTGTACCTTTAAGTGTGTAGGGGTTGAGTGAGTCAAAAGTGCCGAAGCCCATTAGACGTAAAGTTCCGCCTTTTGGTGCGTTAGGGTTTACCCAGTCAAAATGTGTAAAGCCTTCATCGTATTTTGCAGAACCATAGAGAGAAAGCGCATGCCCTGAAATGATTGTTGGCTTAGGAGCTTCGGATTCACTGTGCGCGTATTGGCTCAGTAATAGAAGGCTCAAAAGAATGAAAAGAGTGTTTGCCATAGTTTGAGCCTTAGGTCCTTTTAAGATGCTTAAAGTAAGTCGGTAATAGGGTTGGAAGACCAAGGGGGAGTATACAGGGCTTCCATTTCCGAGGCACTTACAGCACTAAAGTGTGCGTGTTGCCATACTGGCTTTTTGTCTTTATCGATCAAAAGCGCTCTAACGCCTTCAGCAAACTCTGGGTGGCGCACAAGGTTGGTTGCAAGTATTAACTCAGAGCTGAATACTTCTTTCAAACTTGCGTATCGGAAACGTCTGAGTTGCTCGAAGATCACTAACATAGATTGTGGTGAGCCTGCATTCATCGTGGCAATCGCTTTGCTCAACCAAGGGCTTGCGTCTTTGATGCTATTTAGGTCATGAACAATATCGCCAAGCCCTCCTGTTTGGCATATGCCCTCGAGTAAACTCTCATGGTGCGATAAGTTCGAATCAACTGAGTTTTCGCAGCCAAGTTCGTCGATGATTTGGCTAACAAGCGCATGGTTATCTTTGGTTTTCCATGATGCAGCAGCCAAAGCGCTTTGTAAGCTTTCGAGTTTTTCGTTTGCAATGAAATGATCTGCGATGCCAAGTGTCAGCGCGTCCGTTGCATTAATACTTGCTCCTGTTAGCGCAAAGAATATTCCCAAACCACGTGGCATTCGACTCAAGAAATAAGTACCACCTACGTCAGGAAACAAACCAATGGTAATTTCGGGCATTGCGATGCGAGAAGTTTCCGTGATCACACGATGACTGGCTCCAGCCATCAACCCAAGTCCACCGCCCATGACAATGCCTTTGCCTAAACAGATGATTGGTTTTTCATAGGTGTGGATTAAATAATTGAGTTGGTACTCTTCTAAGAAGAAGGTTTCAGCGTATTCGCACACGCCATCTTTAGGGTTAAGGGAAGATTCATACAGAGCCTGCA
>NZ_LWFI01001228.1:0-1553 GCF_001635735.1 Oleiphilus sp. HI0067 | reverse complement strand
TTCTCTTGTTGTTGACTGGAAGCGTTTCAGAGCAATTGCAGACGAAGTGGGTGCGTACTTGTTTGTTGATATGGCGCATATAGCGGGTCTTGTTGCTGGCGGTGTTTACCCAAGTCCTGTTGGTATTGCAGATGTCGTGACTACAACGACGCATAAAACGCTACGAGGCCCTCGTGGTGGTTTGATTTTGGCAAATGATGACGAAGAGCTGAACAAAAAGCTGAACTTTGCCGTCTTCCCTGAAAGTCAGGGTGGACCATTGATGCACGTGATTGCTGCGAAAGCAGTGTGCTTCAAAGAAGCGATGTCAGAAGAGTTTAAAACATATCAGCAGCAAGTCGTTAAAAATGCACAAGCGATGGTTTCTGTATTTTTAGAGCGTGGCTACAAAATTGTGTCTGGCGGTACTGATGACCACCTCTTCTTGCTTGATTTGATTGATAAAGATGTAACGGGCAAAGACGCTGACGCAGCATTAGGTCGTGCTCACATTACAGTAAACAAGAACTCGGTTCCAAACGATCCTCGTTCTCCATTTGTAACGAGTGGATTGCGTATTGGTACGCCAGCTATTACAAGTCGAGGTTTTCAGTCGAAAGATTGTTCTGAATTAGCTTCATGGATTTGTGATGTGATTGACGCGTTAGTTGCCAATCCAGAGGACGACTCTGTCATCAACGCAACACGCGAAAAAGTGCAAGCAATTTGCTCGCGTTTGCCAGTTTACGCATAACTGTCAGGGTTGATTCCTCATGCATTGTCCGTTTTGTAAGGCGACTGACACGAAGGTTTACGACTCTCGTTTGGTTTCTGACGGCAATCAAGTACGTCGTCGACGCGAGTGCTTGACCTGCCAAGAACGCTTTACCACATTTGAAACGGCTGAGCTTGTGATGCCGCGGGTTGTTAAACAAGACGGCTCGCGCCAACCCTTCGATGAAGAAAAGCTGAATCGTGGTGTTCAGCGAGCTTTAGAAAAGCGTCCTGTGAGTATTGAGTCTATTGAACAAGCGATAGACAACATCAAGTATCGTCTGCGAGCGACTGGTGAGCGAGAACTATCTTCATTGCAAGTGGGTGAAGAAGTGATGCGAGAACTTCGAAGTTTAGATGAAGTTGCATATGTTCGATTTGCCTCGGTATATCGCAGTTTCCAAGACATCAATGAGTTTAAAGAAGAGATTGATCGCTTAGCCAAGCGTGATCGCTCTTCTGATAACGCATAAGCACTAAGAGTTTTGCTCCATATGCATGACTGGTCGGCTGATGATCATCGTTATATGGCTCGTGCTATCGAGTTAGCCTGGCTTGGTGAATTAAGTTGCCAGCCTAATCCACGTGTTGGTTGTGTCATAGTGCGCGATGGTCAGATTGTTGGAGAGGGCTTTCATGAACGAGCAGGTGAAGGCCATGCTGAGGTTAACGCATTAGCTCAAGCCGGAGAGTTGGCCAAAGGTGCTACGGCATATGTAACCCTAGAGCCTTGCAGTCATTACGGTAGAACTCCACCTTGTGCAAGAGCCTTAGTCGATGCGGGATTGGCACGCGTTATT
>NZ_LWFI01001227.1:0-1071 GCF_001635735.1 Oleiphilus sp. HI0067 | reverse complement strand
TGGCATTTGGTGCGATAATAATGTTTACATTTAGTGGTGAGTCGAAATTATTTACTAATTCCCTTGCGCACAGATTCGGATCTATTAATTTATTGTCATCAGCACTGTGCTTGTCAGCACGAAAGAAAATTAATAGGTCTGAGAGTAGGTTTGATAGTCGCGTTGATCGGCTCTTAAGAAGCGAAAGATGTTCTCTAACGTTATTATGATTATCGGTGGCTAAGTCTTCTTCGGCCCATTGAATGAGATTTTTCATTCCATTTAGAGGAGCGCGCATGTCGTGACTTGCTAATGAAACGAATGTCTCTAAATTCTGATTTGCGTCGGCTAGTGCTTCGTTTTTATCTTGAAGCTCGGTATATGCTCCCTTCAGAGCCCTGTTTAAGTCTTTGTTTTTATCTAGCTCGGAAGAGATTGTCATTCTACTTTTCACGAATGCTATCAAGCAGAGCAAGGTGAGTAATGAGAGAATAATCAGACCGATATTTTGAGTTTTGACGCGTTCTTGCTCGTGCCAAAGTTGTTCTACCATTTGGATGCTCGGCGTCATCCAATTTTTGATCGATCGGTCTATCGTTCCATCGGCATAAAGTATTGCAAGGCCCTTATTAATTTGATCCAAAATTAAGTCATTGCCTTTTTTAACAGCGATGCGTGAATAGCTTTTTGGTAATGGACTAGAAATGCTTTTTAAGTTTGCAATTCTAGAATTGAAGATCGTATTCATTCCGACGAGATGATCAACGAGGACGGCATCAATGTCTCCGTTTATGACGCCGCGCATTCCTTCTTCCCACGAGCTTACCAACGCCAATGGGATATCGTTACGTTTGAGGTAACTGTAGGGGTAACCCTTGGCCTCAACACCGATAATCATGTTATTTAGATCAATATTATTTTCGTCGAAGTTAGAATCCCGATGCACGAATAAGTGGAATTCTGAAACAACGAGTTCTGTTGAAAAATCTAATATCTTTTCTCGTTCAGGATTGGTGTTGATATGCAACAAAGCATCAACACCACCTTTTAATATTTGTTCTTGCGCTTGCGCCCAGTTCATTCCGATAACAC
>NZ_LWFI01001226.1:0-1298 GCF_001635735.1 Oleiphilus sp. HI0067 | reverse complement strand
GGTACACAGCATGGTGAGCTTAACGCACATCCAAACACCGGAACTGAATTCTCAATCTACCAAGTGTTCGACACAACAGCTGGCTTCGAATACAACGTCTCTTTCGCTTACCGTGCACGTTCAAGCGAAAACGAAACTTTCCAATTCGACATCTACGCGGTAGATGAAAGTGATGAGGACTTCCAAGAGACTATTATTTCTGAAACAATCGAAGACCACACTACTTCAGCGTGGAGCTACTTCACAGCAACGTTCGAAGCGTTAAGCGAGCAAACGTACATTCGTTTCACATCTATCACACCAGAAGTCGGCACAGTTGGTAACTTCCTTGATGACGTGAAAGTGACTCCTACTGCCGTCTCTGAACCAGCGACATTAGCACTTCTTGGCCTTGGCCTTGCAGGTTTAGGTGCAGCACGACGCAGACAAAAATAAGTAGTTTTTAACTTCTTATCAAAGCGCCTTCGGGCGCTTTTTTTTATGTCTAACTACCCCTTAAATACGCGCATCAATCAAAGAAAGCCTTTTAGCGCGCCCCATACAGCGAAGTGCCTCCAGCCACCTACGCTTAACACCTTTTACACCATCCCCTATGAAGATTATGCGAGCCCCGCCAACTATCCAAACGGATTCCTGCAAAATATTAGCTGATACAGGACGATGCCAGCGTACTCTAAGTAAAGCAACGCTCTGCCCTCTACATTTTACTCTCTGCCCCGATACTTCATAAACACTATCACTCAGGCATAAAAAAACCCGCTTCAAGAAGCGGGTTTTGAATTCATCAAACGATTAAGCTTGACGGCGGCGCGCTGCACCAAGACCTAATAGACCTAGGCCCATCAAAGCCAGTGTTGCCGGCTCAGAAACCGCAACGGCATTCAAACCAACAACCAAGTCGTCATGGTTATCGTCTGGACCTGCACCTGAATCGTCAAACAATAGAATTGCGTCATACATAACGCCATCCCACATTGAATCAAGCATTACAGCGAAAGACTGATATTGATTACCAACAACTGGGTTGTTTGGGTTTTCAACACCGCTGTTTACATTGTTCGCGTAAAAGCTGAATACCAACTCATCCGCTGTAGCCGAAAAGCTATCACCAACTGTTGATGCGTTTCCGCCACGGTTTGAGAACGTATTATTGTATGCTTCGAAATCGTTGTCATAGCCTGCTTCAAAACCTAAGTATGTAAAGGTCAGATCAGCCATGCCGTTCAATTCAAGAATACCGCCAATACCGTACTGGCTACCTGCTGCAATTTCATCATCTAAAAAATCGTTATTCGTTG
>NZ_LWFI01001225.1:0-708 GCF_001635735.1 Oleiphilus sp. HI0067 | reverse complement strand
TTATCAAAAATTATTTAGATGTTAGGCGTGATCTGCGTGCTCAGCGAAAGTTGGAGCAGGATATTATCCGCAGACAACAAGAGCGCGAAGCCAAACACGAGGCCTTGAAAGAACCGGTTAAGACATTGTCTGAGTCGAAGGCGAGCGTCGAGAAAGTGAAAGAGAAAAGTGCTCCTGCGCTTAAAAAGGTCTTAGGTTTAGCTAAGAAAGCACCGACAGAGACTGAAACTCAGGAAAAAGTCGAACCAAAAGTTTCGCCAAGCACTGATACCGTTGTGATTCAGCAAAAGAAAAAGTCTGCGGCTGAGGCAGAATCAGATGGTAAGTCTATTAAAATTTCTCCGTTTGTTAAGAAGAGCAAACAAGGCAAGCGCCTCGAAGAAGAGCAACAGGGTAGTTTGTTTATTGGACAAGAGTCTGCTTTACCCTCATTAACGCTTTTAGACCCTCCTGAGAAAAACAAAAAGGTAGGGTATTCGCCCGCAGACCTTGAAAGCATGTCGCGCTTGCTTGAAGTGAAACTAGCTGATTTTGGGGTGAGTGCAGAGGTTGTCGAAGTTAACCCCGGCCCTGTAATTACACGTTTTGAAATTCAACCCGCGCCTGGCGTGAAGGTGAGTAAGATTAGTAATCTTGCGAAAGACCTTGCGCGTTCATTGGCAGTAATGAGTGTTCGTGTTGTCGAGGTTATACCTGGGAAGTCAGTGA
>NZ_LWFI01001224.1:0-706 GCF_001635735.1 Oleiphilus sp. HI0067 | reverse complement strand
AAGACACTCTACTTAAGTCCTCATCTGGATTTATTCCGAGTAGATATTTGTCTGCAAAAAGAGGGTGGCCTAGGGTTTTTAATATATTAGACTCATCCACGCCTGCATTCATCATCCCTATATAAAGGTCGCTGCGTCCGCTATCTCGAAAGGCGCTATGTTCCTCTTTTAACGCCTTTCCGTAATTTTCCAAGTTGGTCTTGGTAAGTGGCATTTGGTGTGCCGGCGAACCAGTTTCTGCATAACTGTCAAAGGTTACCTGTTGTAAGAAGTTGGTTTGAATTTCTTCAATCGAAAGTTCGTCAGATAAGATTACGTGAAAGTTGAGTTTTCTATTGAGGCTACTTAATTCTCGAGCGTTTCCGGTGATAAATTTGCTAAGCCTAAACTCAATATTGGGGACTATCAGCATGTTCTTGATATGGCTGATTTCATCTTCACTAAACAAAGATCGCAATTTCTCGTCATTGCCCAAGTAGTCTTTTCTGAGCTTTGTGTAGCCGTCGATTGAAAAGTAATCAGTTATTCCAACTGCGAAAATTTGTTCTTGGTATGCCTTTTTGAATAGTGTTTGGACATATGTGTCCCAATCGGTATTGAACTGATTGTTTAGTATAGATTCAGGCGTGTGGACGTGTAGGTCCCATTTGTTCCATTCGGAGCCTCGGTGCAACAACTTATTATCCTTGTCGTTTATTGTATTTGG
>NZ_LWFI01001223.1:0-760 GCF_001635735.1 Oleiphilus sp. HI0067 | reverse complement strand
CCTCGGTGAGAGTGCCGAACTCAAAAAGCTCAACAAACAGGTTATTAAACTCGCTCGCAGCCAAGCGCCAATATACATCTCTGGTGAATCCGGAAGTGGTAAAGAATTGGTTGCACGTGCCATTCATGCCAATGGTGTCAGACGTGATGGGCCATTCATTCCAGTTAACTGTGGCGCGATACCAAGCGAGTTGATGGAAAGTGAGTTTTTCGGACACTTAAAAGGTAGCTTTAGTGGGGCTCATCAAGATAAAGATGGCCTGTTTAAAGCGGCGGATGGCGGCACTTTGTTTTTGGATGAAGTGGCTGATCTACCCTTAGATATGCAGGTGAAATTGCTTCGTGCTATTCAAGAGAAAGCGGTGCGTGCCGTAGGCGGTGAGTCTGAAGAAGCCGTCGATGTGCGCGTTTTGAGTGCAACGCATAAAGATCTTCAAGCATTGGTCGACGACGGCAGTTTTCGACAAGACTTGTTCTACCGCATTAACGTCATTAACTTGCAGGTACCTAGCTTGCGCGAACGCCAAGATGACGTAGCGCTATTGGCAACGCGTTTCTTGTCGAATATCGCTCAAGAATGTGGGGTCGATAACGCGTCCATCGATGCCAATGCAATGCAAGCGCTTAAAAGCTATAGCTTTCCTGGAAACGTGCGTGAGTTAGAGAACATCATTGAACGTGCGTTTACGCTGTGTGAAGACGATATTATTCGTGAACAAGATCTGCAGCTAGATAACAGCCCGCGCTTATCTCCAACCCAG
>NZ_LWFI01001222.1:0-50808 GCF_001635735.1 Oleiphilus sp. HI0067 | reverse complement strand
TATCGAGCAATGGTAAGGCTGCGAAACTAGCCGCTGAGGAGCCTGGAGTTGCTGCCATCGCAAGTGATATGGCGGCAGAGCTCTACGATTTAGATTTCCTAGCAAAAAATGTAGAAGACAGTCCTGATAACACGACACGTTTTCTTATTATCGGTTCTGAGGTCGTGCCTGCGAGCGGCGAAGATAAAACATCAATTATGGTTTCAGTGAAAGATAAGCCGGGTGCTTTGTATCACGTCTTGGAGCCATTTCAGCGTCACGGCGTGAATATGAATCGCTTAGAGTCTCGGCCCTCTAATAGTAGTACTTGGGCTTACGTTTTCTATATCGATTTTGATGGTCATTTTGATGATGAGAATGTTCAGGCGGTGATCAAAGATATTTCGCCAGATGCCGTCGACATTAAGCATCTTGGTTCCTATCCCGTTGGCGTTTTGTAACGCGTATTTATAGATTTAAAAGGGTTTTCTAATGGGCGATTTAACGCGTTCTTCTTGTGATTTTGTGTCTTTGGCGACTCAAGGTGCCCGAGGCTTACATCCTTATCAACCGGGCAAACCAAGCGATGAGTTGGAGCGAGAGTTAGGCATCTCGAATATCGTAAAGCTCGCAAGTAATGAAAACCCGCTTGGCCCTAGCCCAATTGCTTTAGAAGAAATCCGCAACGAGCTTTCTCAATTGACGCGCTACCCTGATGGTAATGGCTTTAAACTAAAAGAAGCGCTTGCATCGCGTTTAAAAGTTCAGTCATCGCAACTTACCCTGGGGAATGGGTCTAACGATATTCTTGACTTAATTGCGCGAGCTTATGCCGAACTAGGGCGTGAGGTGGTTTTTTCGCAATATGCATTCGCGGTTTATCCCATTGCGACGCAAGCAGTTAATGCAACTGCCGTTGTAACGCCGGCACTGAATTGGGGGCATGATCTATCTGCAATGCTTTCGGCAATTACCGATCGCACATCCCTTATTTTTATTGCCAATCCAAACAATCCAACCGGAACGGTGTTGAGTAAAGCTGAAGTTGTAGAGTTTTTGTCTCAAGTGCCAGAAAGCGTGATCGTGGTGTTGGACGAAGCGTATATTGAATACAGTACCGATCCCGATTTTCCTAATGGGGTTTCATTGCTGTCTGATTTTCCGAATTTGATTGTCACGAGAACGTTTTCAAAGGCATGGGGGCTCGCTTCGTTGCGCGTTGGTTATGCGATTTCAAATGAAGAAATTGCGGATGTGCTGAATCGAGTTCGTCATCCATTTAATGTGAATAGTCTCGCGCTTGCTGCGGCTCTCGGTTCATTGAGAGACGAAGACTATTTAAAGAAAAGCATCACGACAAATGAACATGGTATGAAGCAGTTGACCGATGCATTTGATCGACTGGACTACGAATATATTCCATCGAAAGGCAATTTCGTGTGCTTTGATACGAAAGGTTCTGGAATGGAAGTGTACGAAGCTATGTTGCAGCAGGGTGTTATTGTGCGTCCTGTAGCGAATTATGGAATGCCAAATCACCTTCGTGTATCAATCGGTCTTCCTGAAGAAAACGCTCGTTTTATTGAAGTTTTGGAGTCGCTTAGTCATGGCTAGCGATTCGCTAAGTTTAGCGATGCAAGAATTAAAAGGGCTCACCGTTTCGGTTGTTGGGCTTGGTCTAATTGGCGGTTCTTTAACAAAGTGCTTGAGGGAGCAAGGCGTTGTCTCGAAGACGGTCGGGTATACGCTTGATTCAAATCACGCAAAGCTCGGTATTGAATTAGGTGCTGTGGATGTAGCTGCTGAAACAATTGCTGAAGCAGTTTCTGGCGCAGATATCATTGTGTTGGCAGTTCCAGTTCAAGCATTTGAGAGTGTGCTGCAAGAGGTTAAACCATTCATCAAGCCCGGTGCTGTACTGACCGATGTAGGAAGTGTTAAGGGTAACTTTGTTTCTGCAGTCGAGTCGGTGTTCGGCGATGTGCCAGAGTTTGTTGTTCCTGGTCACCCGATTGCTGGATCAGAAAAGAGTGGAGTTACTGCCGCAAATAGTTCGCTCTACCAAAATCATAAAGTGATTCTTACTCCCTTAACGCATACTGATGAGCGAGCATTATCCTTAGTTGACGCGATGTGGAGCGCTTGTGGTGCTAATGTGCTGCAAATGTCGGTTGAAAAGCATGACGAGGTCTTGGCGGCAACGAGTCATCTTCCTCATTTGATCGCATTCTCATTGGTTGATACCTTGGCGGGAAATCCTGATAACGAGGATATTTTCCGCTATGCTGCTGGTGGTTTTCGGGATTTCACGCGCATCGCTGCAAGTGACCCTAGAATGTGGCACGACATATTTCTTGCAAATAAAGAAGCCGTTCTAAATGTATTGGATCGCTTCTCTGTAGACTTGCAAAAACTACGCACTGCGGTCGCTGATGACCAAAGCCAAGAAATGCTTGGTGTATTTACGCGCGCTCGAGCGGCGCGAGAACATTTTTCTAAAGTCTTATCTGGACAATCCTACGTAAACGCTATGAATACAAATAATGTAATTTTTAATGCTGGCGCAGGCAGCGCTTTATCTGGTGCTATTCGTGTTGCCGGTGATAAATCTATTTCGCATCGATCTATTATGCTCGGAGCGCTTGCAGAAGGTGTCACGGAGGTCGAAGGATTTTTAGAAGGTGAAGATAGTCTTGCAACGCTTCAGGCTTTTCGTGATATGGGTGTTGTCATTGAAGGGCCGAACAACGGGCGAGTTAAGATTCATGGTGTCGGCTTGAATGGGTTACAAGCGCCTCCGGGGCCGATCTATTTAGGTAACTCGGGTACGGGCATGCGTTTGTTCGCTGGTTTGCTCGCGGGACAAAGTTTCGATACCGAGCTTGCTGGTGATGAGTCGCTGACAAAGCGTCCGATGGAGCGTGTAGCGAAGCCCTTACGTGAAATGGGCGCTGTTATTGAAACAGCTGAAGGTGGGCGTCCGCCAATGCTTATCAAGGGCGGGCAAGCGCTGTCGGGTATGCATTACGACATGCCGATGGCTAGTGCTCAGGTGAAATCATGTTTACTGCTTGCAGGTATGTATGCTGAGGGCGATACAAGTGTGACTGAGCCTGCGCCAACTCGCGATCATACTGAACGTATGTTGAATGGCTTTGGTTATTCTGTTGAGCGTGATGGTGCGACCGCGAAGCTTTCAGGTGGCGATTCAATGCAGGCCGGTAAAATTGATGTTCCAGCGGATATCTCTTCAGCAGCCTTTTTTATGGTAGCGGCCTCTATTGCTGAAGGGTCAGACCTTACGCTTGAGCACGTTGGTCTCAACCCGACTCGCGTGGGTGTTATCAATATTCTTCGTCAAATGGGTGCGGATATTACCGTCTCTAACGAAAAGACCGTTGGTGGTGAGCCCGTTGGCGATATTCGTATTAAATCGGCTCCACTAAAGGGTATTAAAATTCCTGAAGATCAGGTGCCTTTGGCGATCGATGAATTTCCAGTTCTTTTTATCGCCGCAGTATGCGCAGAAGGCGAGACTGTGTTAAGTGGAGCTGAAGAGCTTCGCGTTAAGGAAAGCGACCGAATTCAAGTAATGGCTGATGGCTTAGCGCAGCTTGGCGTGCGTACTGAAGTAAAGCCAGATGGTATTGTGATTCAAGGTGCTAAGATGCATGGAGGTACGGTGCACTCGCATGGCGATCACCGCATCGCAATGGCGTTTTCTGTTGCAGCATTGCGTGCTGAAGGTGAAATCGTAATTAATGATTGCGCTAATGTAGCGACGTCTTTCCCTAACTTTGTTGAATTAGCAAATCGTGTAGGGATGAATGTGAAGGTAAACGGAGACGCGTAATGGCGCCAAATTCACAAGCTCCAGTTCTTTGTATAGATGGACCAAGCGGTTCTGGTAAAGGGACGATTACACAGTTAATTGCGACTAAGTTAGGTTGGTCGATTCTCGATAGTGGGGCTTTGTATCGTTTAACCGCCATTGCGGCGCTACGTCAAAATGTCGCTTTAGATGACGAGTCAAGTTTGGCCGCAGTCGCGGCAGGTCTTGATTGTTCTTTTGAAAGTTCAAAGCCGGGCGAGCCGGTTCGTGTAATGCTTGCAGGAGAGGATGTGACGAGTGAATTACGTCTTGAGACCACGGGCGATAATGCTTCAAAAGTGGCGGTTCTCCCTGAAGTGCGTGCAGCGTTATTGCAGCGCCAGCGCGATTTTCAGCAGCTTCCTGGTCTGGTAGCTGATGGACGAGATATGGGAACAGTTGTTTTTCCTAACTCTCAATTCAAAATATTCTTAACCGCTTCTGCTCAAGCCAGAGCAGAGCGTCGTTTCCAACAGTTGAAGGCACAGGGTGAAGATGTTAGAATCGCGACCCTTTTGCAAGAGATCGAAGCGCGTGATGCGCGTGATATGGGTCGTAAAGCCGCGCCGTTAAAGGCCGCAGACGATGCTGTCACGATCGACACGACCGAATATTCGATCGAGCAAGTGTTGGAAAAAGTCCTTTTATTGGTCAATCCAAAGTAAGATTTTTCCTCTAAAAATAGTTTTAATGCTTATGGCAATGAAAAACCGGCCAGAGGTTTGTCATGAGCGTATGTAAATAGACCGTATTAACTGGTGGTACGGAGAATCATATACAGGAAATGTAATGAGCGAGAGCTTTGCAGATTTATTTGAAGAGAGCCTAAAAGAGATCGATATGACCCCAGGGTCGATCGTTAAAGGCGTGGTTGTAGACATCGATAGCGATTGGGTTACAGTTAACGCAGGCTTGAAATCAGAGGGCGTTATCCCTCTTTCACAGTTCGTAAACGAAGCTGGTGAAGTTGAACTAGCAGTTGGTGACACTGTTGACGTAGCACTTGATGCTGTAGAAAACGGCTTTGGCGAAACGCAACTTTCACGTGAGAAAGCGAAGCGTGCTGAAGCATGGAAAGATCTTGAGAAAGCATTCGAAGCTGAAGAGATCGTTAAAGGTATCATCAACGGTAAAGTTAAAGGCGGCTTTACTGTTGACCTTAAATCTGTTCGTGCATTCCTACCTGGTTCTCTAGTTGACGTTCGTCCAGTTCGTGACACATTGCACCTTGAAGGCAAAGAGCTTGAGTTTAAAGTTATCAAGCTTGACCAAAAGCGTAACAACGTTGTTGTTTCTCGCCGTGCAGTACTTGAAGCTGAAAATTCAGCAGAGCGTGATGCTCTTCTTGAGTCAATGGCTGAAGGTATGGAAGTTAAAGGTATCGTTAAGAACCTTACAGACTACGGTGCGTTCGTAGATCTTGGTGGTGTTGACGGTCTTCTTCACATTACAGATATGGCTTGGAAGCGCATTAAGCACCCGAGCGAGATTGTAAATGTTGGTGACGAAATCAACGTTAAAGTTCTTAAGTTCGACCGTGAGCGCAACCGTGTTTCTCTAGGTCTTAAGCAGTTGGGTGAAGATCCATGGGTATCAATCAAAGAGCGCTATCCAGAGAACACTCGTGTTACTGCACGTGTTACTAACCTTACTGATTACGGCTGCTTCGCAGAAATCGAAGAAGGTGTTGAAGGTCTTGTTCACGTTTCAGAAATGGATTGGACTAACAAGAACATTCACCCATCTAAAGTTGTTCAATTGGGCGACGAAGTTGAGGTTATGGTTCTTGATATCGACGAAGAGCGTCGTCGTATCTCTCTAGGTATCAAACAGTGCCACGCTAACCCATGGGAAGAGTTCTCAGGTAACTTCAACAAGGGTGATAAGATCAGCGGTAAGATCAAGTCTATCACTGATTTCGGTATCTTCAT
This sequence comes from Oleiphilus sp. HI0067, assembly GCF_001635735.1. Taxonomy (NCBI): domain Bacteria; kingdom Pseudomonadati; phylum Pseudomonadota; class Gammaproteobacteria; order Oceanospirillales; family Oleiphilaceae; genus Oleiphilus; species Oleiphilus sp. HI0067. Next base: position 45,027 of record NZ_LWFI01001222.1, on the reverse strand, counting down.
CGGTCTTGACGGTGGTATCGACGGTCTAGTTCACTTGTCAGATATCTCTTGGCAGGAACAAGGCGAAGAAGCTGTTCGTAACTACAAGAAAGGCGACGAAATCGAAACTGTTATCCTTTCTGTAGACCCAGAGCGTGAGCGTATCTCTCTTGGTGTTAAGCAGCTTGATAGCGATCCATTCGCAGAATACGTTCAAGCGAACGACAAAGGCACTATCGTTACAGGTACTGTTAAGTCTGTAGACGCGAAAGCAGCAGTTGTAGAACTTGCAGCAGACGTTGAAGCAACTTTGAAAGCATCTGAAATGAGCCAAGATCGTGTTGAAGATTTGACGACTCAGCTTAAAGAAGGCGACGAAGTAGAAGCGAAAATTATTAACGTTGATCGTAAGAATCGCGTGATCAACTTGTCTGTTAAGTCGAAAGACATTGACGATGAGAAGCAAGCGATGAAAGAAGTTCGTGAGAAGCAGATTGAATCAGCTGGTCCAACTACGATCGGTGATTTGATCAAAGAGCAGATGCAAAACCAGTAACTGCTTGTTAAATAATATAAAAAACGGGCCTTGTGCCCGTTTTTTTTTGTTTTTTGTTTTTCCTTGTCTAAACTGAGAATGACGTTGTTTATTAAGGAAAATCAATGACTAAGTCGGAATTGGTAGAAATTATCGCCGCAAAGCAAACTCAGTTGTCTGTCAAGGATGTAGAGTTAGCGGTAAAAACAATAATAGATTTGATGTCCGAGACGCTCGCAGAAGGGCAGCGTATTGAAATTCGTGGCTTTGGTAGCTTTTCGCTTCACTATCGTTCTCCACGCGTTGGCAGAAACCCGAAAACTGGTGAGTCCGTTACGCTTGAAGCAAAGCATGTTCCGCATTTTAAGCCTGGTAAAGAGCTGCGTGACATCGTAAATGATAGCCTTAAGCATGGTTATTAAAGGTCGAGCTACGCATCATGTCTAAGCTAGTTTTGCTCATTGAAGTAATATTGCTCGCGGCACTCGTCGCTTTAGGTGTTGCGTTTGCCTTATCTAATAGTGAACGCTTGAGCGTCGATTACTTGATAGGCAATATCGATGTCAGTGCTGGTGTTGCACTGCTAATTATGTTTTCCCTTGGTGGCGTGTTTGGGTATCTCGTGAGATTACCAAGTAACATTGCAATCAAGAGCAGATTGCTAAAGGTTGAACGCGAGCTTCAACGCACTAAGCAGGCTTAAAACTGAGTTTTATTTTTCTTAGAACGCTTATTTATTGTCGAAGTTTTTGATCTTCGATAGACTTCCTCCCGCCCAATTTTCGTTTTATCACCCTGTCACTTTCTAGCGGTTATAATCCTCTCGATATCAATGACAGTTCAATATTTTCTATAGTGTGTTTTTTATGACTAATGCAAATGTAAGTTCGCCTATCTTGGTCGCTCTTGATTTTCCTTCAAAAGAGTCTGCGATTGAATTGGCGCAGCAGCTAGACCCAAAACTATGTCGTGTGAAGGTTGGGAAAGAGTTGTATACCCGATGCGGTCCGCAAGTGGTTGAAGACTTACATCGTCTAGGCTTTGATGTATTTTTAGATTTGAAGTTTCATGATATTCCAAATACCACGGCTCAAGCGGTTGGAGTTGCGGCAGATATGGGCGTATGGATGGTAAATGTGCATGCGAGCGGTGGCCAAAGAATGATGGAAGCATGCGCTGAGAAGTTGAGTGCCTATTCAAGTCGCCCCTTATTGATTGGCGTGACTGTACTGACAAGTATGGAGCAAGCGGATCTTGCCGGCGTAGGGATAGATGTTCCGCCGCTAGAGCAGGTTATGCGTTTGGCATCTTTAACGAAAGACTCTGGTCTCGATGGCGTGGTATGTTCATCTCAAGAAGCGAGTCAGTTAAAGCAGTCGTTAGGTTCTGAGTTTAAGTTAGTTACGCCAGGGATTCGTCCTGCAACGGCTGATAAAGGCGATCAGAAGCGTATTATGACTCCTCAGCAAGCGTTAGAAGCGGGCTCTGATTACTTAGTGATAGGTAGGCCTATTACGCAAGCTCAATCGCCATTAGAGGCTTTAGAGAGCATCTTGGCGTCGATTCAGGCGTAATACTAATGGAAGAAATCGTTTACTATCTTGAGATGCATACACCGCCTGCTTATGTAATGACCACTGCAGATAGCGAATATGTATTGGAAGAAGTAAAACATAACCAAGCACCGTTCAATCAATTCCTGTATTCGTTTGTAGGAAAGGCGTGGGATTGGACTGATCGCTTGGTTTGGACAGATCAACAATGGTTTGATTTGGTGAATGACCCAAATCTTCGTACTTGGGTGGCCTATAGAGACGGTGCGATTCTAGGTTACTTTGAGCTGCGCAAAGACGGTAGCAACGTTGAACTATTGTATTTTGGATTAAGTCCTGACTTTATAGGTAAGGGATTTGGGACTGCTTTTCTAGAAGATGCAGTACGACAGGCTTGGTCCTGGGATGGTGTCGAGCGCGTATGGGTTCATACTTGTAATTTCGATCACCCTGCTGCGCTAGACAACTATAAACGCCGTGGGTTCGTTCACTATAAAACGGTGTAAGGCCTAGAGCGTGGTTCTTTTTAAAAGCTCATCTTTTGCTTTGCTGAGCTCTTTGAATTTTTGCTCGTCCCCACCTTTGTCGGGATGCATTGTTTGTGCTTTTTTCTTAAAGGCTCGTTTTATATCGGCGTAGCTTGCGCCGATCTCCAAACCTAATGCTTGATAAGCTTCTTCCGATTGATCAGGGTTATTAAAACGTTGCCAGAAGCCGTTTAGTAATAATGAGATTTCTTCCTTTGTCATATCGAAATAATTATCATGATCAAGATAGTACGTACCTAATAAATCGCTGTTACTTACACTTGTTTCGTTATGAGTGATGTAAGGAAATTTTTGGATATTGATTATTCCAATCTCAAGATGAGCGCTTTTATTTTTGGCCCATTTTGATTTAAGCGAATAAAGTGCGTGACGAATTAAAAAATGCGTTTTGAATAAGCTGAGTGCTTGATTGAGCTCCATATTTGGTAGCTCGAGATCATTGCTGTCTTTGAGGTATTTTATTAGGTCGTATTCTCGCCACTCACTTTTCATCGTGAAAGCTTTTTCGATAGCGGAGGTGACAGAGCTGAAGATATCCATTTCTTCAGCCTAGCTTAGTGCGTTTAGTTTGTCCTGTGCCTAATGATTAAGCTTGCTACATGGTGTAGTAGATTGGCGCGCCAGGTCCAACGGGGAATCCCATAATAAATACCCAGAAGTAGAAGAACAGGCTCCATGCAGTAATAAATACAACTGAGTAGGGGAGCATCATCGATATGAGGGTACCGATTCCGAGGTCTTTTTTGTATTTCTCGGCAACTGCGAGTATTAGCCCGAAGTAGCTCATCATTGGTGTAATAATATTGGTTGTCGAGTCACCGATACGATACGCCGCTTGAATAACCTCTGGTGAATAGCCAACTAACATTAACATCGGGATGAATATAGGCGCCGTGACTGCCCATTGAGCCGATGCTGAACCTAGTGACAGGTTGATTAGCCCGCATACGCCAATAAAGAAGAAGAATAGAATTGGTCCGGTTAAACCTAAGCTTTCTAAGGTCTGTGCACCGAGCACGGCCAAGATCGCGCCTAGATTAGTCCACTTAAAGAAGGCAACGAATTGCGCCGCGAAGAAAACAAGAACGATATATGCGCCCATTGTGTTCATAGCATGATTCATGGCGTGAACGACATCAGTCGAGTTGGTAATCGATTTAACGACCTTGCCGTACACTAAGCCCGCTAAGGCAAAGTAAATGAATATGAATGCTAAGATCGATTTTAAGAATGGAGACCCTGCAACAAGTCCTGTTTCAGGATGGCGTAATATTCCATTTTCTGGAACGATCGTAGAAGCCAAAACGCCCGCAAAGATGAGCGTATAAATACCGACGACTCTCAGACCTTTGCGCTCAATATCGGTTACGGCATGTGAATTCATCTCTTGCTCGAGTTCTTCGACGTGTTCAGGTGATGCATCATCTTTGTTATACAGACCTAGTTGAGGCTCCACGATGTACTCAGTAATCAGCATGCCGAGAATAGAAATGACAACGGTCGAGGCCATCATGAAGTACCAATTGGCCTCAGCCCCAACCGTATAACTCGGGTCAATAAGTTGGGCTGCTTTCTCTGAGATGCCTGATAGAAGTGGGTCAACTGTTCCAATTAAAAGGTTCGCGCTATAGCCGCCTGATACACCCGCAAACGCGGCAGCAAGACCGGCTAGGGGGTGGCGACCAAGAGATGCGAATATCATTGCAGAAAGAGGAATTAATACCACATAACCAAGCTCAGCGGCTGTGTTCGAAACGATGCCAGCTAGTACAACAGCGAACGTCACAAGCTTCTTGGGCGCACCCATTACCAAGTTACGCATTGCTGCCGAAATGACGCCTGATCGCTCTGCTATCCCTACACCTAGCAGGGCAACTAACACGGTTCCGAGTGGGGTGAATCCTGTAAAGTTCTTAACGAGCTGCGTGAGGATTTGCTGAAGACCTTCAATATTGAACAGGCTGACGACTTCAATCATTCCTGAAGGAGACCTACCACGGCTACCCTCGGGCCGTGGATCTAGCACAGCAAGTTCAAAATACCCAGCGACGCCGCTAATAACGATGACTAGAGCGCATAGTATGGCGAACAAAATAACGGGGTGTGGGAGTAAATTTCCAAGGAATTCAACCGTATCGAGAAAGCGTGTGATGAAATTTTTACTACCACTACTTTGATCGTTATTAGGCGTTTGTGGTGATTGGGTATGATCAGTCGACATGGTGCTCCCCCTTAAAATCTTTCCGGAGTATAGCTGTTGTTTTATTTGGTGCTTTTTTAAACAGAAAGGGAGCTGTTTTTTTTGTTTCAAGCTTTACCTTTGCTTACTTACTCGGTCAGTTTTCATTTATACTTCGCGCCGACTGAATCATGTAGCATCGAGTATTTGCTCGTCATCGGAGTAGAAATGAAGTCCTTAGAAGGGTCAGACAAGTACGAATTCAACAAGCTTCAAAAACGCTTGCGTGCCGGAATGGGTAAAGCAATCATTGACTTCAACATGATTGAAGCTGGGGATAGGGTCATGGTCTGTCTGTCCGGAGGAAAAGACAGTTATACAATGCTGACTATTCTGATGAGCTTACAAAAGAGTGCTCCGATTGATTTTGACCTTGTCGCCGTAAATTTGGATCAAAAACAACCGGGTTTTCCAGAACATGTGTTACCTGAATATTTAGAATCCTTAGGTATTGAATACTATGTTGTGGATCGCGACACATATTCTGTTGTGAAGTCTAAGATCCCAGAAGGTAAAACAACCTGTGGTCTATGCTCACGGCTTCGTCGCGGGACCTTGTATTCATTCGCAGAGGACATTAAGGCGACTAAGATTGCATTAGGACACCACAAGGACGATATCGTCGAAACATTATTTTTGAATATGTTTCATGGCTCGAAGTTCTCTGCAATGCCGCCTAAATTGTTGTCTGATGATGGGCGAAATATCGTTATAAGACCTCTGGCCTATTGTCGCGAGAAAGATATTCTTAAATTTGCAGATATTATGGAATATCCGATTATTCCGTGTAATTTGTGTGGCTCTCAAGAAAACTTACAACGTCAGAATATCAAAGCGATGTTGCAAGCTTGGGAGAAGGAGCATCCCTCTCGTATTGAGTCGATATTTAGCTCTTTGCAAAACGTTGCACCGTCACAGCTTGCAGACAGAAATTTATTCGATTTTGAAACGCTCAAAATTGATCGTACCGAAGCGCGTAAACCATATGAATTTGGGGCTGAGCAAACGATTTCTTCCTCGAACCCGAGTCAAGATGAAAGCATCGTACAGGTCATCGAAATTTATCAGCCATGATCTTAAAAACTAGAAACTAACGACCAGGCGCCGAAGCAGATAAGAGTCATGCCAGCACTTTTTCTAAACCACTGACTATTTAAAATCGCAGATAACCGTTGGCCTGCTACCGAGACGCCTAGCATGCTAGGTAAGGTCCCTAAACCAAATGCAAGCATTGTCATTGCTGAGCCAGAGAGCGTTCCTTGGGTGCTCGCGTAAATCAGTCCAGAATATACCAATCCGCATGGTAGCCAGCCCCATACAGCGCCAAGCGCTATCGCTGCCCTATGAGACTGAGGCCGTAAAAATCGACTGCCAATCGGTCTAAGTTTTTGCCATAAAATGGCACCAAGCTTCTCAGTAAAAAGTAGAGCATTGAGCCATCCAGTTAGATATAAGCCCATTAGGATCAGCATGATCGCTGCCGCAATACGCAAAAGCATCAGTGCACCGAGATATTCAGAGAACCAAAATCCTAGCGCACCGACTAGTAAGCCAGCGAAGGTATATGAGCTTAATCGTCCGAGATTATAGCTATAAACATAATTATGCTGGGGGGTATTGAGCCCAAGCGCAGACGCGAGTCCACCGCACATCCCAAAGCAATGGCCTGAACCTAATAGTCCAAGCAAGAATGCACTTAGCAGGATGGTATATTCGATGGCTATACGTCCTTTTCTTGGTTGTGTTGAGGTGCCTTGCTTTGTTGTTTTGGCTTGTCGTCTGGACCAGGAATCATATGCTCATCATCATCAAACAAGATGCTATGGCCAGGGCCTTCAAGGTCATCATACTGTCCATTTTTAATTGCCCAGCCAAATAGCCAGATAGCGATCGTCACAAGTATTAAAGAAACAGGGATGAGTATGTAAAGAATTTCCATAACGATTTATTCAGCACTAAGTGAGATGCTATTTTCGCAGGCGCATAGAGTTAAATACAACAATTAAAGAGCTTAATGACATGCCGAGCGCAGCAAAATAAGGTGGAATGAGGCCGACCACTGCAAGTGGCAGCATGCATAAGTTATAGCCAAGTGCCCAGCAAATATTTTGAATAATGACTGTTCTTGTTCTGCGTGAATACTGGAAAGCGTCAGCCAGTGATACGAGGTGCTCGTTTAACAAAATGGCATCCGCATTGAGCTTAGTTAAGTCACTCGCTCCGCCCATTGCAATAGATAGGTTTGCGCGAGACAAAACGGGAAGATCGTTGATGCCGTCGCCGACCATCGCCACTTTTCTTCCTTCAGATTGCAGCGACTCAACGTAGTTCAGCTTTTGTTCAGGCGATTGCTCAGCTAAGAACGATTCGATACTCAATGTGTCGGCGACATGTTTCACTGAATGATGCTGGTCGCCACTTAAAATATGCACGGTTTTGCCCAGCTTACGCAGCGTTTCAATGCAGGCAGCTGCCTCTTCTCTTAGAGTGTCTTCGAGCTCAAACCGAGCAACTAATGTAGTGCCGTCAGACATAAATACGACAGGTCCATCGTGTTGATGTTGCAGTTCTTGTTTATCGAGCGTAGACGTATTTTGTCCGATAAAGCTAGCGCTGCCCATAAAATAGCGAGAGCCATCAATGATTCCGCTCACGCCTAAACCAACATGATTCTTGGCGTCGATGACTTCTTTGCTTGTCTGCTGAATAAATGCCTTGGCAATTGGGTGGGCGCTTTGGCGCTCAAGCGCGCTTGCAAATATAAGCGCGGTTTCTTTATCCAAGTTAGTGTTAGTGGCAAGCTGAACGTGAGAGATCGATAAACGACCTTCACTGAGTGTCCCTGTTTTATCAAAAATAACATCATTCGCTTGGGACATAGCTTCGAGTGCATGATGCTTGGTAAGCAAGAATCCAAGTCTACGTAATGCTGATGTTGCGCCGGTCAAAGCAGTCGGTGTGGCGAGTGATAAGGCACAAGGGCATGTTACGACGAGGACGGATAGGGTAATTGCAAAGGCTCTGTCAGAATCGATGTTCCACCAATAGACCGCTGTTAAACCGCAGGCGAGCAGTACGAAGGTAACAAAATACGAGGCAAGATTATCAGCAATCGTTTGAGTGCTTGGTTTTGCAGCTTGAGCTTTCCCAATAAGCCTAACGATTGATGATAAGCGGCTTTGTTTCGCGGAGGCGGTTACTCGAATGTCTATGGTGTTATCCATATTTGCGGTACCGGCATGAATAACATCGCCCGTCGCTTTATATATTGGCAAGAATTCGCCTGTTAATGCGGATTCGTCAAACCTGGTAGAGCCGTTTTCGATTAAGCCATCTGCTGCGGCTAATTCGCCCTGTTTAATGCGGATGATATCGCCGACTTGAATACGCTGAGATACCAGGCTTTTTGTACTATCGCCTTCAACCAATGTGGCAGTTTCTGGAAGCAGTTGGTCCATATCTACATCATCATTTAAATAACGATGGCGTGTCTGCATTTCAATGAACCGACCCAGTAAAAGGAAGAACGCAAACATTGAAACAGAATCAAAATATACGTCTGATTCTAAGGTTGGGACGGTAGTAATGGTTGTATAGCTGCTCGCTAAGAACGCAATAATAATCGCAAATGAAACAGGCATGTCCATGCCTAGTTTGCGTGATTTGAGACTGCGAATAGCGGCTCTGTAAAAGGGGAGTGAAGCAAAGGCAACAACTGGCGCGGCCATGAACATGCTGACCCATCGAAATAGCGAAATCAGTTGCGTGTCGAGGTCGTTATACATTCCCAAATAGAGAGGGATAGAGAACATCATGTTCTGCATCGTAGCGATGCCCGCGACAGCGATCCGAAATACAGTGATACGTTTCTCTCTTAAGGCCGCAAGTTTTGCTTCATGATGTCTGTAAGGCTTAGCGTTGTAGCCGAGTTTTCTAGCCTTAATAAGAACTTCACTTAATTGGCAGGGTGTCTCCCACTCAATATAGGCTTTGTGTGTACTGTGGTTTATCGAAAAATTTAGTACACCGTCGATGGCATTAATATCGCGCTCTAATAGCCATATACATGCTGCGCAGGTAATGCCAGAAATACTCAAAGAGGTTTGCAATACACCATCGTGAGCTTGCACAAACTCTTCTTGTAATAGCGGGTCATCATAAAGCTCTAGTTGCTTTAATTCGCTGGGCTTCAATTCTTCAGCTTTGGGGGAGAATTCAGTGCGGTGAGCGTAGAAATTATCGAGACCTTCATGGGAGATCACTTCTGCTACGGCTAAGCAACCATAACAGCAAAAAGGTTCGTTCTTACCTTTGATCTTTAAGGTGGCGGAGAAGCCAGCAGGGACCGCTTCACCGCAGTGAAAACAGGGTGTTGTCATCAGGTATGGCTAGGGTGCAAGCAAATAGTTTTCTGTTGGCAATGAGGTTTTTTGACGAACTCTCCATGACTCATCATGCGCATATAGATCGAGATACCAGTTTCCGCTAAGGTTTTCAGGTACTTCTGCGACATACGGACCTTCAGCGGTAGGTAAGAATTTTGTCACTGAATCTCTCTCTCCGAGAGTAGGGTGGACAAGTTTGAGCGTAACAAAAGGCTCTTTTGTTTTGGCTAGACTTTTCAAGTCTAGTAGCGCGTTGCCTTCTGCGTCAATACTGACATAGGCGCGTACAGCAAGTTTTTTAGCTAGACGATCTTGCCCAATCGTTTGGTTTATATCGAGCCCATCTTTGTAATAGTTGTCACTAACGAGTGAGTCTTTACCGTTCACTGCATGGTAGATCATGATGCTACTGAGAAATACAGAAGCTAAAGGGAAGAACATAATAAAATACAGCCAGTTTCGTTTTTTTGGATCTGGCTGTTTAGATTGGATTGTTTGACTCGACATCAGGGTTCCGGGCTAAGTTTACATAATCATTCGCGAGCGCCGAGGAAGCGGCTTTCGGAATGAGCTATTAGATCTGGGTTATCGAGAGAGTTTACCGTAAAACTAATCTCGTTACTGCTACTAGGGAGTAGTGATGGCTTTGCTTCAACAATTGTTGGCAAACTATACACTTCACCCGATTTCACTGTGATTTCTGATCGCGTGGCGAGACGAACTTCAGGAATGCCATCGACCTTAATCGCGAATCGCTGAGTCTCGTCCGTCATATTGACGATCTTAAGGGTGTAAGAGTTTTCAATATGACCAAGACCATTTAGTTGGAATAGCGAGCCTCTATCACGAATAACGTCTAACTCTAAGGGGACTCGTCCAAGAATATGGTTGAAAAATGCGCCGGTCATAATAATGAGCAATACACCATATGCGATCGCTTTAGGACGCAATATATGACTTTCTTTGCCTTGTAAGCGGTGTTCAGTGGTATAACTGATCAGCCCTTTCGGATACTCCATTTTTTCCATGATGGAGTCACAAGCATCGATGCAGAGTGCGCAGCCAATACACTCGTATTGGAGGCCATCTCTTATGTCTATGCCTGTTGGACAAACTTGAACACACATGCCGCAATCGACACAGTCGCCAAGGCCCTGTTCTTTGTAATCTGAGTTCCGCTTGCGGCTACCGCGAGGATCTCCTCGCGTAGCGTCATAGGCTACGGCAAGTGTATCGTCGTCATACATCACTGACTGAAAACGCGCATAAGGGCACATGTAAAGGCATACCTGCTCTCGTAACCATCCTGCATTCATATAGGTTGCGAGCGTGAAGAATGCGATCCAGAAAACTGCCCAGCCATTGGCAGAGTAGGTAAATAAGTCAGGAACAAGCTCTCTAATTGGGTAAAAGTACCCCACGAATGTCAGGCCAGTTCCGAATGCTACCGACAGCCAAAGAAGGTGTTTAATACCTTTTTTGGTGATCTTGCTGATGTCGTTGTCGGACTTATCTAGCTTCATGCGCTGATTTCTGCTGCCTTCTACCTTTTCTTCAATCCACATAAAGATAAACGTCCATGCGGTTTGAGGACAGGTGTAGCCACACCAAAGGCGACCAAATAAAGTCGTCACGAAAAATAGTGCGAATGCAGAGATGATCAGCGTGACTGCCAGTAAGAAGAAATCTTGAGGCCAAAAGGTGATTCCGAAAACATGGAATTTTCGTTCTGGAAGATCGAAATGTACCAGCTGTTGGCCGTTAATGGAAATCCAGCAAATAGCGAAGTAGGCGAGCATTAATGCCCAAAGTGTGTAGCGTCGTATTCCGTGGAAAAAACCAGTAATTTTCTTAACGTATATCTTTTTGCGTGAAGCGTAGAGTTCGACGGTCTTTGTGACGCCGTCTTGTGCCGTTGGGCTGCTATAAGTTTCGAGTTTTTCTGCGCCTGGTTCTATGTTTTTAACTGGAATTTTATTCGACATACGCTCTCTTCACTGGTTGCGTTAAATACTGACGAAATAGGCTTTTTTGATGGTAGAGCCCTTCGAAACAAGGGCTCAGGAGTGTCGTTTACTTTTGAGATAAACTGATCACGTAAGCGGTAAGAAGATGGATTTTCTCTTCGCTTAAACGATCTGATTGAGCAGGCATTACGCCAGCACGACCATAAAGTAGTGTGTGCTTCATACGCTTAGGCGTAGAACCATATAACCAAATATTGTCAGTTAGATTGGGTGCGCCAATAGCTTGGTTACCTTTTGCATCAGGGCCATGACATGCAGCACACGCAGTTTGATACATCGCTGCACCACGCTCTGCGGCTTCCTGGTCATCACTACGACCACTAAATGCAAGCAGGTAATGCACCATGTCATCGATCTGCGCATTGGTCATGTCGGGGTTTAAACCCCTAGCAGGCATGTTGCCCATACGGCCATTTACTAGCGTTGCTTTGATAGCTTCAGCTGAACCGCCATACAACCAATCATCGTCTGTTAGGTTAGGGAAGCCGATACCGCCGCGTGCTGCTGAACCGTGGCAAACTGCACAGTTATTGGCAAACAAGCGTTGACCAACTTTCATTGCTTCTGCGTCTTGCGCTAATTCTTCAATTGGAGTCGCGCCGTAAGCTTCGAAGATTGGGCCATATTTAGCTTCAGCATCTTCAACTTCTTTTTGCCACTGATTGACCTGAGTCCAAGGCACACTGCCTTCTTCTAGTTCAATCGATAGCATTCCTTTGTAGTTACCTAGTCCTGGGTAGAGGACATAGTATGCGAGGGCGAATACACAGGTTGCAACGAACATGTATAGCCACCACTTAGGTAACGGGTTATCAAGCTCTTCGATCCCATCGAAAGCGTGACCTACTGTTTGATCAGTCTCAGTGTCAGTGGTTTGGCTCTTACGTGTTACGTATATCAACCACAAGCAGCCGAAAATTGATCCTAAACTGATTATTGAAACCCAAAAGCTCCAGAAACTAGTCATGATTATCTCTCTCTTTTTCGCGCAACGTTCGTTCAGCGATATCTTCATCGTCAAATGGGAGGTTGGAAGCATCTTCAAAGTCTTTCTTCTTTGAATTACTAAAAGCCCACCAACATATTCCTGCGAAGACGATCATCACTAATATTGTCGAAAGTCCCCTTAGCGTATTTATATCCATTATTTGCTTACTTGTTCCCAATCAACGTACCGAGGTTTTGAAGGTAAGCAACAAGCGCTTCAATTTCAGTCTTACCTTTTACTGCATCTGAAGCTCCTGCAATGTCTTCATCAGTGTATGGGACGCCAACTTTACGGAGAGCCTCCATTTTTTTAGGTGTTGTCTTATGATCGATTTTAGCGGTGAACAGCCAAGGGTAAGCTGGCATCTTAGACTCAGGTACAACATTTCGAGGGTTGTACATATGAGCTCGGTGCCAATCATCACTATAGCGACCGCCTACACGCGCTAAGTCAGGACCCGTACGCTTTGACCCCCATAAAAATGGGTGGTCGTAAACAAATTCACCAGCTACTGAGTAATGGCCATAACGCTCTGTTTCTGCGCGGAACGGACGAATCATTTGTGTGTGACAAGTATGGCACCCTTCACGGATATATATGTCACGACCTTCTAGTTGTACCGCAGTATAAGGCTTAAGTCCCTCGACAGGTGTTTTCATATCCTTGTTAAAGAAAAGAGGTACAACTTCCACTAAGAAACCAAAGCTTATTGCGACAATGATTAATGGGATCATTAGGCCAAGGTTTTTCTCAATTATTTCATGGTTCATTCTATCGCTCTCCTTAAGCTTGTGCTGGCACTGAGTCGAGTGCTTTAGCACTTGTTTGTCTAATAGTTAGCCAAACATTAAGGGCCATAATAAGCATGCCTGACAGGAAGATAGCTCCGCCGATTAATCTGACGACATACCCATTATGGCTCGCTTCTAGAGATTCAACAAAGCTATAAGTGAGAGTGCCATCGGTATTGACTGCACGCCACATTAAGCCTTGCATGATTCCGTTAACCCACATCGCTGCGATATATAGAACTGTACCAGCCGTTGCTAGCCAGAAGTGAAGGTTGATCAATGAAATACTGAACATTTCTTTCACACCGAATAGGCGAGGGATTAGATGGTATGTTGCACCGATCGAGATCATAGCTACCCAGCCTAATGCTCCAGAGTGAACGTGGCCAATAGTCCAGTCTGTGTTATGTGATAGCGCATTCACGGTTTTAATCGCCATCATCGGACCTTCAAATGTCGACATTCCGTAGAAAGAAAGTGATACAACAAGGAAGCGTAGAATAGGGTCAGTTCGTAGTTTGTCCCAAGCACCAGATAGCGTCATCATACCATTGATCATGCCACCCCAAGATGGAGCAAGAAGAACAAGAGACATAACCATGCCGGCTGTTTGTGCCCAATCTGGAAGTGCGCTGTAGTGAAGGTGATGGGATCCAGCCCAAACATAAAGCGAGATTAAGGCCCAAAAATGGACAATAGATAAGCGGTAAGAATAAACAGGTCGTCCAGCTTGTTTTGGAACGAAGTAATACATTATTCCTAGAAAGCCTGCAGTCAAGAAGAAACCTACTGCATTGTGGCCGTACCACCATTGCATCATTGCATCGACTGTGCCTGAGTATATAGAGTACGACTTCATAAAGGTAACTGGAATAGCCAAATTGTTACCGATATGGAGTACTGCAACCGTCAGGATGAAGCCACCGTAGAACCAGTTCGCAACATAAATATGTTTGGTTTTGCGCTTAGTGATAGTGCCAAAGAATAAAATCGCGTAAGAAACCCATACTAGTGCAATTAAGATATCAATTGGCCATTCAAGCTCAGCATATTCTTTTGTACTAGTGAAGCCCATTGGAAGAGTTATTGCTGCTGCAACAATAACTGCTTGCCAGCCCCAGAATACGAATGATGCGAGAGAGTCTGAGATCAAACGTGCTTGACAGGTTCTCTGTACAACGTATAACGATGTTGCAAACAATGCGGAACCGCCAAAGGCGAAGATGACCGCGTTAGTGTGCAGTGGTCGAATACGGCCAAAACTCAAGTATTGGTTGTCGAAGTTTAACTCCGGCCAAACTAATTGAGCGGCGATAAATACGCCTGCAGCCATGCCGACAATTCCCCATACCACCGTCATCACGGCGAATTGTCGTACAACTTTATAGTTGTAAGTGATTGGGTTGATCTCGTTGCTCATTATTGAAGATCCATTCAGTTGCGTTTTCGAGGCTTGCTTTAATTCGAATCAAAGCGTTCAGAAGCTGGTCGGAAATCAGCACTTAGTTTATTTGCCATTGTGATCTAGGGCAAAAACCTAGATGGCGCGAAGAATAAATGTAGCACTATGCAAAATCAACCAAATCTGCCGCTAAATTGATTTCGCTCAAGAGTTTAGTTCAACTTTAGAAAGATGAACAAAAAGCGAACAGTTGTAGGGCTAAAGCTGAAACCTCAGCCCTGATGCGGGGTTTAATGACGGGAGTCAAGAAGAGTGACGTGTTCTTCTCTTTCAAGCATCAGCGAAAGCTTAGACATAGCTTCTTTTCGCTCGGAAGATTCGAACCATTTATCCCAGTCTAATTTACTACGCCACTTGCAAAGAATGACGTGGTGACGAGGATTTTCGATATCACTTAAGGACTCTCCCGAGATAAAACCGGGGGCTTTTACTGAGGCTGCAAGCACCTCAAGTGCTGCATCTTCATAATTCTTTTCAAGTGTTTCAGCAATGTAGCGATTAATTATTACGCGAATCATACTTTATTCCGTTGTATCAATGTTTAAAATGCACTGTATAAATCATAGCTTAGAAAAACGAATATGGAATGTGATATAGAGTTAGATGCTACTGGATTATTGTGTCCGGAACCGGTCATGCTGCTGCATGAAAAAATGCCCGATATGGAAAGCGGTGCAGTATTAAAAGTGCGCGCGACAGATCCATCGACTACGCGAGACATTCCTCAATTTTGCAGATTTTTAGGGCACACCCTGCTTGAGCAGCACGAGGAAGACAAAGCTTTTATCTATTTTATTCAAAAAGCATAACGTTAATTGATTGTTGGGTGATCACTTCACTTTCATGTTGATAAGGCCCGCAGCGACAACAAATCCTGAACCTACGAATATTGCAAGTGTGATGGCCTCTCCCCAAAATGCCCACCCAATGTAAGCGGTGAAGATCAGCGACGTGTAGGTGTATTGTCCTATTTTTCCGGCTTCTGCCCGTTTGTAGGCATAGGTCACGAGTAATTGACCTAATGTGGCAACTCCGGCAAGCGTCAATAACAAGGTAAACTGATTAAAAGACGGTTCTGACCAGTTCTGAAGCGCAACCGGCAACGACGCTAAACTCGCAAACAAACCGAAGTAAAACACGGTTCGCAAGGCGGGCTCTCCGCCGCCCATCTTACGGATAGTGACTTTTGCCAACGCCGCGAGACACGCACCTAACAAACCAATTCCTACCAGAGATAGCGCATCGAATGTGGCTGACATATTCTGTTGAAGCTTAGGCTCACTAATAATGCACACACCTATGAAACCAAGAATGATGGCAAACCAAGTTGCTGCAGAACTTATTTCTTTTAGCCACAATGCTGCGATCAATGGGATAAAAAACGGTGTGCACAGTTTTAAAAGAATCGCCTCGGTAAAGTGCATGCGGCCCAAAATATAAAAGAAGCAGCTCATTGCACTGACACCTATCAAACCACGCACTAAGTGCAGATGCATTTGCTGGCTTTTAAAACCTGTAAAGCCAAACTGATGAATGATCAATGGGATGATGATAATGAGCGCGAGGGAGTTGCGGAAAAACACAATGGTTTCTGTACTCAGGTCGGCGCTCATATATTTTATAAGCGCCCCCATGATGGCAAAACAGATTTCACCGCCAATAATTGCGGCGATGGGTAGTGCTAATGACGAATTCATTCTGAATTTCCAAGAGCTCGATTTAATCGCTCTTGGAAACGCTTCTTCCCAATTTCACCAACAACTCTAAGTTGCTTCATTTCGTTTTGATTTGTATCGAAAAACAGATAAGAAGGCGGGCCAAATATTTCGTATTTTTCCATCAATGCAATGTTGCCTGCATCATTTTTAGTCATGTCTGCTTTGATGAGGTAATACTGACCAAGCTTGTCGGCAATATCTTGTTGCGGAAAGACGTCTCTTTCCATAATGATGCAGCTAATACACCAGTCGGCATATATGTCTACAAAAGCAGGCTTGCCAGCAAGTTTTGCATTTTCTAGCTCGTTTTGAAGATCTTTTAAAGAGTAGACCTTGATAAACGGGAGCTTACTTTCACTCAGAACTGCACTGGTAAGCGGTCGCATAGGATCATTCGATCCTTTAATTGCTCCAAATAGCCAGAGCGCACCGATCAGCAACAGTAGCGAACCCAAAGTGTATTTGATGGCGCGGGTATGAATTTTGTGTGTTCTTTGAGTAAATACGTATATCGCGGCACCGACAGAAAGAACGCCCCAGAGTGCTAAACCTATGTTTCCTGGAACGAGACGGTTGATTAGCCAAACTGCA
This sequence comes from Oleiphilus sp. HI0067, assembly GCF_001635735.1. Taxonomy (NCBI): domain Bacteria; kingdom Pseudomonadati; phylum Pseudomonadota; class Gammaproteobacteria; order Oceanospirillales; family Oleiphilaceae; genus Oleiphilus; species Oleiphilus sp. HI0067. The sequence goes on along the minus strand of NZ_LWFI01001222.1, from coordinate 28,211 downwards.
ACGCCAAGCAATAGCATGCCAAAGATAAACTTGCTGTAGTTCATCCAAGCGCCTGCTTTCGGAATAAAACGCGCACCACCTACTGCCACAATAATCAACGGAACGCCCATGCCAAGCCCTAAACTAAATAGCGACACAAAACCAAGTCCAGCATCATTGCTTGTACTGATATAAATGAGAGCGCCGGCAAGGGGAGCAGACACGCATGGCGATACCAGTAGGGCAGATAGGGCGCCGATGAAGAAAACACTCGCTATTTTTCCGCCGCTCAGTTTAGCGCTCTGGTTCTGTAGTCGATCACGAAGAAAAGCTGGGAGTTGCAGTTCATATAGTCCAAACATCGCCGCAGCGAGTGCTATGAATACAATCGCAAAAAAGATAAGAACAATCGGGCTTTGCATTGTTGCTTGAAGGTTCGCGCTTGCACCTAATAAGCCGACTGTTAGGCCGAAAGCTGCGTAGGTGAGTGCCATGCCAGCGACATACGACAATGCGAGACTAAAATTGCGCCCCCAATTTTTTTGCGAGCTTTGATTATTGCCAGCCACAATCGTTGTGATAATCGGAATCATCGGCAGTACGCAGGGCGTAAAGGTTAATCCGAGGCCAAGCAAAAAGAATATAGCTGCTGTTGCTAAGGCAGAGTTCTCCTGCATGAATGAGAATATCGAAGAAGCATCGTCTGTACTTAAACTTAGTGATTTTGCCTTGATTTGTGCTTCGATGTCTTCGAGCACTGGGGCCGGTGCATTTTCTACGGGAAAGTAGAGTACTGTCTTTGCTTGCGGTGGATAGCATAGGCCAGCGACAGCGCAGCCTTGGTAAGTGATTTTGATTTCCGTTTCTTTAGCATCGCTAATGAGCGTGACTGGTAATTCCATTTGAAGTTCGTTGTACACAACACGTGTCATCCCGAAATAGGGGTCGTTCTCTTCAATCCCTGAGTCTGAAAAATTAGGTGTGCCGAGTGTCGCGTTGGAATCTAGTAGGCTGACCTCGATTTTGCTTTGGTATAAATAATAGCCTTCGGTAATTTTCCAAGATGTTCTGAGCCCTTTAGATGTCACTTGAACATCAAAAATAAATGCCTCGTCAACGGGTAAAAATTGCGAATTGCTTGCGCCAAAGCCGTCTGAATCTAAATCAAAATTGAAGGAAGCATTAGCAGCACTAGAAAATACTGAAAAAGAGAGGAGTAACAGAGTCCATAAACGAGCTTTAATGTGTGAGTCGAGTATGCGACGTGCTGTTTTTATCATAACCACTTGATGTTCCCAGAAAATATTCAACGCCAATACGAACACAAATAATGCAAAAGGTTCCAATTGAAACTTAAGAGGCGCAATAGAATCGGCTATGATACCGCGCTTTATTAGAACTGGCTCTAATTATTAGTAAACCACGACATATGATTGACTGCGTTAGTGCACAAAATTTCAGTGAAATCTTCAATCGGCAATTCGAAGAAACTGAAAATACAGTAGTTGTGATAGGGGCTTCTGAGCCTTATTACGTTCCCGCACAAATGACTGCGAGTTTCTCGGGCGGTGAAGGTATTGCAGTGAGTGCTAAATCTCGCATTTTTTCTCGAAGTGACTATCCTGCCAGCGTAATGCATGAGGTCGCGCATTGGTGTATCGCCGGCAAAGAACGGCGTACTCAATTAGATTATGGCTATTGGTATGAGCCCGATGGTCGCGATGAAGCGCAGCAATCTGTCTTTGAGCGGGTTGAGGTAAAACCTCAAGCCTTGGAGCGAATTTTATGTTGTGCAGCAGGATTTCGTTTTCGTCTTTCGGCAGACAATGCGAACGACCCTTTATGTCGGCCAAGCAGTGCTTTCGTAGCAGATGTGCAAGAACAAACGATAAAGTATCTCGTGGAGGGCTTACCTGATAGGGCGGCTAAATTCGCAGAAGCACTAAATGCCGTGTTTAAACCTCAGACCTGCTATTTAAATTTAAGCAGTTATGTAGAAAGCGATCTGTTATAGTGTTCGGCCATTGAACGGCACACACCCGTGATCAGTGTTATTGAATTATTTTATGTAGGCGTTTTAAAGCATGTTTGGTGGCCTTTTTAAGTCAAAAACCTCCCCTGAAAATAAACAAGAGTCGCAGCAGAAACCGCGCTCTAGTTCATCTAAAGCAAAGGCCTCGCAAAAGACAGGTAAGCCTAAGAGTAATCAACGCTCCTCTAATCAACGTGCTAAGACTAAAACGCCTGAGCCAGCGTGGAACCCTTCCCAATATAAAGTCGACCCTGCTGAGGGCAAGACGAGGTTCCATGATTTAAATCTTGAGAATGAATTGCTGCACGCAATTGCTGATTTGAAGTATCAGTATTGTAGTGAGATTCAAGCTGCATCTTTACCGTACACACTTCAAGGCCATGACTTTATTGGTAAAGCACAAACTGGTACCGGTAAGACAGCGGCGTTTTTAATCACCATTATTAACGATTTGATGCTGCGCCGTATTCCTTCTGAAGAACGATATGCGAGTGAACCACGTGCACTTATTCTTGCTCCAACGCGCGAGCTAGCCCTTCAAATTGAAAAAGATGCAAAGGCGCTGACGAAATATGCCGGTTTAAATATTTACTCTGTTTTAGGTGGCATTGATTACCAAAAGCAACGCGATTTTGTCAGAAACAACGTGATTGATATTTTGGTGGCGACGCCAGGTCGTCTTATTGATTTCCTTAACAGCGGTGATCTGTATCTCGATCAAGTCGACACATTAGTGATTGATGAAGCGGATCGAATGCTCGATATGGGCTTTATTCCAGATGTGAAGCGCATTCTTGGTCGTTGTCCGAAGGTTGATCGTCGACAAACCTTGTTGTTTAGTGCGACGTTTAATCAAGATGTCTTGAATTTATGTCAGCGTTGGACGCGCAATCCAATACATATAGAAATTGAAGCAGAGCAGCTAACGACTGAAAAGGTTGATCAGAAGATATTTATGGTTTCTTCTGATGAGAAGCTAGAAATTATTTGTCGATACATCGATCAAAATGATGTGCGTCGCGCCATTATTTTTGGTAACCGTCGCGATGAAACAAGACGTTTAGAGGCTGCTCTAAAAGCGAAGGGTATCAAAGCCGCTTTGCTGTCTGGAGAGGTTCCTCAGCATAAGCGTATTAAAACACTCGAGCAGTTTAAAAACGGAAGTATTGAGATTTTAGTTGCTACGGATGTAGCAGGACGCGGTATTCATGTTGACGGCGTGAGTCATGTATTTAACTATAATCTTCCGGATGATCCTGAAGATTATGTGCATCGTATCGGCCGAACTGGACGCGCGAACGAAACAGGAGTTTCTATCTCTTTTGCCTGCGAAGATGATGCATTTTTGTTGCCTGAGTTAGAACAATATATTGGCATGAAGTTAAACTGCGAATATCCTGCACATCTACTCGATAAAAATAATAGTTAATACATTGCTGGTTGATCTTGGCCAGTACTGAGGTGCTTTTGAAGATCGTCGCTGATGAAAATATTCCTCTTCTAGGTCGCTTTTTTAGCGACCTGGGTCAACTACAGGCGATGCCTGGACGAGAAATTACAAACGCAGATTTAAAGGACGCCGATATTCTTTTAGTGCGGTCCGTGACTGCGGTGAATGAAGAACTCTTGGCCAGCAGCAAGGTTCGATTCGTCGGCTCGTGCACGGCGGGCATTGACCATGTCGATACCGATTTCTTATCAAACAATAATATTCGATTTGCGAGTGCGCCCGGCGCAAATGCTAACTCCGTTGTCGAATACATATTGAGTTGTATTTCAATTCTTGCTGATACGCATGACGTTGATTATGAGCATACATCGGTAGGTATTGTTGGTTATGGAAATGTCGGTAGTTTACTTGATAAAAAACTACGTAAACTGGGCGTTAAGACCTGCGTTTATGACCCGTTTGTTAGTTCTGATACGCGAAGCTTCAATACTTTAGAAGAAGTGCTCGAATGTGATGTGGTGAGTCTTCATGTGCCTTTGACAGATCATGCCGAATATCCGACGCGTTACATGATCGATGAGGCGCAGTTAGACGTTTTGAACGGCTCGCAAGTGTTGATCAATACTGCTCGAGGTGGAGTGATTCGTGAATCGGCATTGAAGAAGCGCCTAAGCCAAGATAACCCGCCCACGGTGATCTTAGACGTTTGGGAAAACGAGCCAAATATTGATGTTGAATTAGCAAAGATGGTGTATTTAGGGACACCTCATATCGCAGGTTATAGTTTCGACGGAAAAGTCTCCGGAACAGAGCGTATCTATCAATCAGTTTGTCATTTATTAGGGCTACCCACTAGGCATTCCCTTGGTCAGTTCTTGGAAGAACCGCCTTTATCGAGAATGTCATTTACTTCAAATGCTGATACTAATTGGTGTCTACACACGGCGATTCGAGCTTGTTTCGATGTCCGTCATGATTCGGGGCAGTTGATGCGTGTGTTGCAAGGAACTGAGCCTGAACGTACCAAGGGCTTTGATGCTCTAAGAAAAAATTACCGTTGTCGTCGCGAGTTTTCTGGTGTGAAAATTCAATTAAAACAGGGTGATTCTGAGTTGTTTTCGAAGTTCAAAAGTCTAGGGTTCAATATCAAATAAATTTTTCTTTGGCGCCAAATTCACAGAGAGGTGATGCTGCCGTGCAGACAGTTGTTCAACAAAGATATCCTGAAAAATTGAGTTTCAGTGATTTACGTGTTCCTACTGGTATGCCGCTTACTTTAGATTTGGCAGCCCCAGCTCGTCGTGAGCAGGTACGTTTAATTGGTGTTGAAAAAGATACGGCTTTAATCGTGTCTTTACCTGAAAAGGCATTGAAAGATCTTTTAAATGAAGGTTCTCTGTTAAAAGCACGATTCTTGTTGAAAACTGGCTTTGTTAATTTTGGGGTACGCGTGTTGGCATTGGTTTCTGAGCCATTTCCGCATATGTTTTTGTCATATCCCAGTATGATTGAAATGCGAAAAGTGCGCAGTGCAGAGCGTGTCACGACGCGAATCATGGCGAACATAGATAGCCATTTTAATATCGATGCAACATGGCCAAAAGATGGAATCATTGAAGACCTAAGCAAAACGGGTGCAAAAATCAGATCTCGTGATCGGCTAGGTGAGTTTGGTCATGAGTTGTTGTTGGAGTTTGATCTAGTATTACCAGACATGACGCGCAACGTTCGCTTATCTGCGATTATTCGAAATGCGCATGTTGAGTCGGAAGTTGTCGGCGAACCGCATTTTGTTTTTGGCGTGCAGTTTTTAGAAATGAGCGAAGATGCGCGTCTGACCCTCAATAATTTCATTTATGAGCAAAGATAAGCTCCGAAGTATATGAGCCATTCAAAAAGATTTACCGTTGCTCTGGTCATTAACCCTGTAGCAGGTTTAGGCGGACCAAGCGGATTTAAAGGTAGTGATGCCGTTGATACCGCGGAGCGAGCAAGAGCACTTGGTATCACAAGTGCCATTCCAGGCAAGATTCAGCAAATCATAGAAGGCCTATCAGATAGCCTTGATCAGATTGAATTTCTGATTCCAAGCGGAACAATGGGAGAAGACTATTTTACTCAGCTAGATCATGCCAAATTAATGTATAAGGTTGTGTATTCCGCGCCGAGTGAGACCACTGCACAGCACACGCAAGAGGCTGTGAATATCTTATCTTCATTTAGTCCGGACTTGCTGTTGTTCGCTGGTGGAGATGGCACGGCTCGAGATGTTTGTGCGTCCATAAACAACGAGCAGGTATGTCTGGGCATACCGAGTGGTGTGAAGATGCACTCTGGTGTTTTCGCTATCACGCCTCAAGCAGTTGTGTCGATCATAAAGAGCATGTTGGCGCGTAAGCTCGTTGCGGTGACTGAAGCTGAGGTGCGTGATATTGACGAACGATCCTTTCAAGAGGGGCGGGTTGTTACCAAGCACTTTGGTGAGTTGCTTGTTCCCGATGATCAATTGTTGGTGCAATGCGTAAAGTGTAGCGGTTTGCCTGATGATCAGTTATCGCTAGATGACATTGCGGCATTCGTCTCTGAGACGCTCGAGGATGATGTACTTTATCTCTTTGGTTCTGGTGGTAGCTTACGACATATTAAAGAGTTCGTCGGCATTGATGAGCCAACCTTGCTTGGTGTGGATGCCTGGTATAACGGAGAGTGTATTGCGAAGGATGCGAACGAACCAGTATTGATTGATTTACTTGGCAATTATCCAAAGGCAAAGTTGTTTTTGTCTGTGATTGGAGGGCAGGGAGTAGTATTAGGCCGCGGTAATCAGCAGCTAAGCGTTCGCGTGTTAAGAATGCTTGGCATTACCAACATTCAATTTGTCGGGACGCAAGAAAAGCTTCATGCGTTAGAGGGTAAAGCACTGCAGGTCGATAGTGGAGACGATGCTCTGAACCAAGAGATTAGTGGTTATCGGCCCATTTTATGTGGCTATCACGACTACGTCTTGTACGACATCGCTTACAGTGCATAAGTTCGTCTATTTATTTTTGTACTCTGAAAACAAATGAATCATCAAGCGAGCCAAGTGAGTCGAGGTCCCATTCTTCAAAGCAATTCTAAGGATCTCTACATTAGGAAGCTTGTTGTCCTCTTCGGCTAACTCATCGCTTAGATGATTGAGCAATCTTAGTCCTAGGGCGCTAAGCGTCGCCTGCTCAATCGCTTCTTGTCGAAGCGTTGACTCAAAGCTCATGTATCCTTCGCTTTCTAGCCACAACATTGCTCCGAAACAGGCCTGAAAACGAGGGCTATGAAGCCCAAATTCGTCAGGATTATCTGGGCCTGCAACGTCTTCAACAAAAACCGAACTTTTTACAGGAAAGCTCTGATAAAGCTGCAATAGTACGACCGCGCAATCGCGATAAAACTCTTCAATGTGTATGTCGTACATGCTTTATTCTGTTTCAGGAAGCTGCTTGTAGGTCTGTAAAAATTTTTCGAAACGCGCAATCGCATCTCGAAGTACATCTTCACGCGGTAGGAATACAAAACGGAAATGTTGAGTGTCTTGCAAATTAAAGCCAGTACCATGCACGATGAGAATTTTTTGTTGTTTGAGCAAGTCGAGTACTAGTTGTTCGTCGTTGTAGACTTTGTGAACTTCAGGGTCTAGCTTCACGAACATGTAAAGTGCGCCTTCTGGCTTAGTACATTGTACGCCGGGAATCTTATTCAACAGCTCGTAAGCCAGATTACGTTGCTCGTAGAAGCGACCACCGGGGATGATCAGATCATTAATGCTCTGGTATCCACCAAGAGCGGTCTGAACGGCATACTGTGCTGGAACGTTTGCGCACAAACGCATTGAAGCCAACATATCTAATCCATCGATGAAGTCAGACGCTAAATGTTTAGGGCCTGAGATCATAAGCCAGCCAGAGCGATAGCCCGCTGCACGATAAGATTTTGATAAGCCATTAAAGGTAAGTGTGATGACATCATTCGACATTCCTGCCATCGGGAAGTGCACAGCATCATCATATAAAATTTTGTCGTAGATCTCGTCAGCAAGAAGAATCAAGTTATGTTCGCGGGCAAGATCAACAATCTGAGAGAGCAACGCTTTTGAATACACTGCTCCGGTTGGGTTATTGGGGTTAATAACTACGATGGCCTTGGTGTTTTCTGATATCTTCGATTTGATATCATCAATACTTGGCTCCCAGTTCTGTGTCTCATCACACTTGTAGTGAACTGCGTTGCCGCCACTCAGCGTGACCGCCGCCGTCCAAAGTGGGTAGTCGGGAGATGGAATTAGCACTTCGTCACCGTTGTTAAGCATGGCCTGCATAGCCATCACAATCAGCTCGCTCGCACCATTCCCTAAATAGATGTCTTCAATATCGACACCTAAAATTCCACGGGCTTGGTAGTGCTGCATGACAGCTTTTCTACCAGAGTATAAGCCCTTGGAATCACAATAACCTTGTGCGTTAGGAAGGTTGCGAATCACATCTGTTTGAATTTCTTCGGGGACGTCAAAATCAAACGGTGCTGGATTGCCGATGTTGAGTTTGAGAATACGATGCCCCTCTTCTTCGAGACGACGTGCTTCGCGGGCAACTTCGCCGCGAATGTCATAACACACGTTGTCGAGTTTTGAGGATTTCTTAATGCTTTTCATCGTTTTCTCTTTGTTTATTAAAGGTATTTATTAAGCCTAGAAGCCATTCTATATAAATAAAGGAATATTGGAATGCTTAGGGAGGTATCCGCGCGCCTATCTTTGTAGTTGCTTACAACAAATTTTGGATGGCAGCGTTTTCGGGGGCGCTAGCGATTAACTCGTTAGTGGTCATTCCGAGCTCTGATTTAAAAAAACGGCGGAAACCTGAGATCGTTTGAAATCCGAGAAGTTCGGAGGTTGTCTCAATGCTTTTGTTTTGTTGGATAAGAAATACTTTTGCCAACTCTATACGAGCTTGAGATGAGAGCTCGGAAAATGACGTGCCGAGTAGGCTGAGTTTTTTCTGAAGTCCGCGGGGGGAAATGCTAAGTATCGTCGACAGAGTCGAGCCATTGAACGAATCAGGAAGATGTCGAATCAATTGCGTACTTGTTCGATAGTCAAAGCTCCAATATCTCTCAGCATTACGCGCGCTATCAACGCATTTTTTGATGTAGGTTTTATGCAATGTATGATTTGAAGTTTTTAAGCCCACATCGCTTAGCTCGTTTTTAAATTCGAGAATAGACAATGGGGCGTTGAACTCAATGTTCAGACCAAACAGCTCGGAGTATGCGTCTGCGTAACTTGGCTTATCGAAGTCTAACCAGACTTTGCATGGGGAGATTGAATGGCAAAGACTGTCGCGTGCAAGGTTAACTAAATAAATGAAGACCGCTTCAGCGCAAAAACGTCTTTGATGTTCCGACACGTTTTTCTTGTAGGGATAGTTTAGTGCGATTGAAATAGAGTCACTGCTTTCAAACGTAGTTAAGTAATACGAAGCACCTTGCATGTAATGCAAATCGTTAATTATTTGCATTGCGTTGCCGAACGATGGTGCGGTCATTAGCGCGCGCGAAAAATCACACAAGGCGTAGGGGCACAGCAGTCTTCCGTAGTGGAGCCCTATGTCGGAGCTAGGGTCGTTTTCATAGATCGAACCCACCAAATGACCATAAGCATCTCGTGACTCTTCACTCATGCCAAAATTATTGACGATGCGTTCAGCGTCTAATGGTCGCGGCTTGAGTGGTTCAGGAGCAAGCTCCATCAGCAAGCGAAAATAAATTTCATCTAGCATGGCTTTCGTTCGGCGAAAAAAGAATTAAATAAAGTCTTCATTGAAGAAAAGAGAAGAGAGCCCTCTCGTAGTCAAGGTGCATTAATTATTGTTGCTCTAACAGCATTGCACTCAAGTCCCGAAATATTAACTTAGCTACTCTCAAGCAACTGTGCAGACAATCTCACTTTTATGACTTATTAGAATTCGTGCGCGTTATTCTATGAAAACAATGGATCTTGAATTGATCTGGCTCAAGCCTGCAGGAGAACTCCTTTGATAGCCTGAATGTACTAACTAAGGAGACAGAAATATGTATATAGATGAAACAATCATTGCGGGCGTAATTGTCGTTCTTGGAACTATCGGGTTTCTAGGTGGTTTTGCAGCATTTGTTTACAAAGATGCGCACAAGAAAAAATCTGTTTAGTTGTCAGAATTAAGCAAGAAATGGAACGTCAAGGTTTTGGCATTCTATTTCGAATGGATGTGCTTACTCCATTTCTCGCAGTCAAGTTATTGTTTTTAATATAGAAAAAATCCTTGGTATCAGTTTTGTATAAGAATTGACCACTTTTGTGGAGGTTCACAATGCGCAGATATTCTTTTACTCAAACAGAGCTGTACACACTCATTTTATTTATCGCCGTCATCGCAGCGTTGGCCGTGTTGCTTGGCTTTAATATCGCTTGGCAGTTTAATCAAAGCACTGCTAAAGCTCCTCTCGTTTTATCCCATCAAATTGAATCAGAACAGCTAGAGGTCACATCCAATGGGCCCAACTCAGATAGCGATGCACAGACGTATTTGTCATACGAGGGGCTGACTTCAACGGAAGTGTTTGATGCCGTCCCTGCTATAAATTCTGTTTCTGTAGCGGATGATGCACCTCTGCTTAAGTCAGACTCAGGGTTCAGTCAGGCGAACAAAGCTGAGGCTTTCGTGACTGAAGGTGCCACTGGTTTTTCGCTTCAGCTTGCCGCGTTTTCTGAAAAAAAGAGAGCAATAGCTTCTGCGAAAAATCATCGAGATGCCTATGAAGATCTAAGAGTGTTGGTGAGAGAAGTTGATGGTAAACAGTATTTTTCCGTGGTGGTTGGGCAGTTTCCAACTAAAAGTGCTGCGAAATTAATGCAACGAAATATGATGTCTAATACTGGAATATCTAGTTATGTCATTCAGCGTGATGGCGCTCAGCGTGAGATCAACCTAAGTTCTTAATTTTGTGGAGGAGATAAGCTCCTGACACTGATGGTCAGGAGCTTGGCGTAATTACGCTTTTTTACGACGTGTTGCCGCTAATCCTGCTAGCCCGATAGCAAACAAAGCTAAAGTGCCCGGCTCAGATACTTCAACATCGTTGATTTCTCTGAACAGTTTTGTTCTCAATGCAGCTTCAAAGTCAGTGCTGAAGTTGTTCGCAGTAACAAAAAAACCTCCGCCAGCAGTGGTTAAGCTTGTTAAAAAGTTTTGTCCACTCGCGTTGGTCAATGCATCCCCTACACCAATGGCGTTAACAGTAATACCGTTTGAATTCGCTGTTGTTGCTGCACTAATTGCTGCGTCATATGCACTCTCGCCCCCACAAGCATTACCACATACATTAGGGAAACCGTCTGTAGAGATATCGATGATTAAACTGTCACCATCAATTGAGTTTGATGTAATGCTGTTTGCGGCATCAGTAATAGCTTGGGCAGTATTAGTCGTGCCTGATGTATAGCTAAGACCGGTTGTCACGCCTCCGTCGAATAATCCACCAAACGCAGCGGCTTCTGTATCATTTGTCAAATGCGTCCATGAAATTGCTTCGGTTACACCAGATGAGAAGCGCCAAGCACTTACATACAATTCGTCATTTGATGTAACAACGTTCGTAAAAAAGTCATCTTGGAAAATGTTTTTATAGGCATCTAGTTGTGCGTTGTAATTGGTTGAGCCGATACTTCCTGAGCTGTCGATAACAAGCGCAAGCTCTATTACGGCGGCGTTTGCAGATGCGGCACTGAGAGAAATAGCAGCAGCAGTCGCTATTCCTTTTAATGCAGTTTTTAGTGTTTTCATTTTTTAATCCCTTTAGTTATGAACCTTGATCGGTTTTCTCCGTTTCCTTGGAGTTTTCCAGACTGCGAACCGGGTTGTGCAGAAATTGCGCAACGTAAGCGTAGAGTGCAATTATTAAGGCATTTTTACAAGTCCAAGCGAGTGATGGATTGCGAATAAGCTTCTAAAACTTGAAGTAATTCATGCTTGGCAATGAGGAGCGCTTAGGAAAGTGCTGCTATCGTTCAAATAATTTGAAGTAAAGCCTTAAAAATATGGTGTTAAACCTTAGTGAACTGCTTAATAAACTTGTCTCCGTTCTGAAAGATAATTCAATTTAGGAGATGGAATCATGAGTGCAACAAAACTATTAACATCAGTTGATCAGGCGTTAACAGGGCCAAACTTACAATCGATATTCGACATTGTTGGTCGAGTTGGTTTAGCTGCTATATTTTTATTGGCGGGTATTAGTAAGGTTCAAAATTTTTCAGGCACTGCTCAGTACATGGCATCAGTAGGCTTATCTGAAGCCTTGCTGCCATTAGTCATAGCATTTGAAATTGGTGCAGCGATTGCCCTGATAATTGGATTTCAAACGCGTTTAGTCGCTATCTCGTTAGCAATTTTCTGTGTTGTAAGCGGATTTATGTTTCACGGAAATTTAGAAGATCAGATGCAATTCATCTTGTTCTACAAAAATATCGCGATGGCAGGAGGCTTTCTAGTGCTTGCTGCGCAGGGAGCGGGGAAGTTTAGTTTGGATGCAAAGCTATTACGTTAAGCTTGTCCATTAGATGAAAAAGCCAAGACAGTGTCTTGGCTTTTTATTATGTATCGCTCTGTTTAGTTAGCTCTGCATGGTCTAAGTGATCAAAGCTTCGACCGTAGATTTCTAGATCCATATCCAAATCGTAGGCCAGTTTATTTTCTTCTAACTCCAGATTCATGCTCATTGATGTAGTTAAAGCCTTTTCTCGCATGAAAACGCTCTGTGCTATGTGTCCTTCGCGGTCTCGGCCGCGGAGTTTGAATGCCCAACCATTCTCTGTTTTCTCAACTTTACCTTCTAGTACGACTGAAACGCCTCGTGGAATAGCTAAAGTGTGAATAACTAAATCGTTCTCTTTGTCCCACATCCAATAGCCGCATTGGTCGTGAAGATGCTTGTTGTCACGTATACGATGAACGATTTGGTGATAATAAACACCGACAAGTTCTTGCTCTTCTGCGTTATCAACATCACCGATGGGGGTGTAAGTTACGGTTTCTCGGTAAGTGTTTTTCTCAGTTCCATCTGGCTCGGGGGAGGTGTCAGAGCCTTTGTCGCCGATCCATGTGCCAACTAGTAATGCAAGAGGTCCTAGATGTTCAAAATTATTCATAGTGTTCGCCGAAAATGTATTGACCAATGAGTATAGACTTAAAACTGTTCTTCATAGCTGTTGATGGATGCGAATTCCTCGACTGTGCCGTCTTTATTCATTAACCATACTTTATACGCTTGAAATCGATCCCCATCTTCCATACCAGCTGAACCTATTGGCATTCCGGGTACGCTTAATCCAAGTGCTCCAGGGGGAGGGTTGTCGAGAAATTGTTTCATCGAAATAGGAGGTACGTGGCCTTCGAAAACGTAGTTGCCCGCTACACCGGTATGACATGATCGTAGCTTTGGATGTATACCAAACTTATCTTTGATGCCGTTCAGTTGAGTGTGGTTAATGGGATTTGTTTGAAAGCCGGTTTTGTCTAGATGATCTATCCAGCCGTTACAGCAGCCGCAATGCTCTGATTTGTATACATCTATCGCGGTTTCTTGTACAAACTTTTCATCACCTGAAGAGGCAACGGACAAGGAATAAGATACGGTAAGCAATAGAGTAAGGAGTATGCGCATAGTCTAAATCCATAAATCGGAAGCGTTAGCTGTAAATACTAAAAAAAGCTTAACTTAAATGATTATCGAACGAAATAAGACTCCCTTTGTCTTGAATAAGTTCACTCCATTGTTTTACAAATTTGCCCGTACTTTGGTTCAAACTGTAGCCATTTATTTTCCCTGCTCCGCTGCTGGTAACAAATGCAAGATTTGAGGGGCTAATTCCACAAACATCGTGTGATCTTAGTTGATTGACTAAGGTCATTGTTTCGCTGTCCCAGAACGATATCAGACCTGCTCTTGGATCGCTTGCAGCAAAGTAACGACCAGAACTCTCAAATCGAATACTTCCGACATAATTGCTCGTATTTGCTTGTTTGTCTGGCAGTTGAGTAGCTAGCCTTAACTCTTCACCTAATTGAGTTTTCCCGATACAAGAACCCTGAGTATGAATTCTTCCCTGTTGTTGAGAACCAAATACAACGACGTCCTGCTTGTTTACGTCGATATGTCGAATACTAAGCTGATGGTGTTTTCTAGAAAGAGACCTTTGTTCTATCAACTCGCCGGATGCAACATCGATATACGAGAGGTTAGGGTGCATTGAGTCTATGTTTAGTTTTTTTCTCCCTGTGTTTGGGTGGGTGCGAATACCTCCATTGGCAACAACTAGGTAGTCCAGCTTGTGTAGCGTAGCGAGTTCATGTGGCCCAATTCCATGTGAGGCGTGATGCTGCAGAAGTCGGAACTCGTCTCTCACGTCTCTAATTCCGATTAAACCTTCCCCTGTTTCGAAGTTTTGTTCAGTTGTAAAAAGCAAATTGCCGTCACGACTAAAGCAAGCATGACCGAAAAAATGGGTGTTCTTCGGTGATTCTATTTGGACTAATTTTTCGAGTGAGTATGCGTCAGCGATAGTGAGATAAGTTTGAGGTCGTCTCGCGACCGCCACTACCATTGATTTATTGGGATTAAACAGGACTTGATGCGCCCGTCCTGGAAGCTCAAGTAGTTGTGGGGGGCTGTTGTTCTCTAACTTACAGAGTGCGAAGCGATCTCCTATTTTTATAGCACTTAAGATTGCATCGTTTTGTTTTGTATCGAATGCCGAAGATACTGAAGGCAGTGCAATAAGGCCTGTGCAAAGCGTCAACCCGTCTATTAAAAATTGTCTGCGGCGCATTAATCACCATCGCGACTATTGAAGCCTAAATGAATGCCCATCTTGGTCAGCGTGTTTTCTAACTCCGAATGAGCATGAATTAAGTCCTGCGCAATGTCTTTTAGCTCTCTGTACTGTTCGTTACTTTTTATCGCCTTTGCTAAAGGTAGGTTTATGCTCATTAGACGGTTTTTCGCACTTTCTAAAATAGAAGTGGTTGATGATAACTCTGCGTTAGGTATGTTTTTTTGCAGCGTTTCGATCATGGCAATGCTAACGTCTAAATTCTCAGTGATGAAGGGGAGAGAAAGGCCACTTCTCCAAGCTTCGAGACGTTGAAATTTTGCTTTTTTTGCGGAGCTGCCCATCGGTCGTAGCAATTTCAAAGCGCTAATAACTTCGAGGTTTTCAGCGGCTCCTTTCAGTAGCGCTGTTGCAGCATCGATCTCATCTTCAAAGAAACCGTCTAGTTGTCTTGGATCCTCAAATTGTTTGCGCATTGACTCTTTCCATTCAACAGCAAGCTCACTGCTGATACGGAGAAGATTTTGTGTATGTAGCGCGAGTAGTTCGCACGATCTGTTACCAATTGGCTCTTTTGAATATAGGATACGCTCTAGTACATTTAAGGCCCCAATACTAAATCGGCTAGTCGGGAACTCTTGCTCACTAAGAGCTATATCTGTATTTTTTTTGAATTCGTGAATACGTTTTCCTGAATAGCCTTTTTTGTCAGGCCAAAACTGAATACTTACATCGCGTTTTGCATATGAAATGGGACCAAAACGAATATGTTGGACAGCTTGCCAAGCAACCCCAAACTCAGCATAGCTGTTTTTGAAACTACTATATGCTTGAGTGTCTTTTTTGTTTCTACAGAATTTCACTCTGGCTTTATTTAGACTTGATGCGCTTGATTGTAGTCTTTCATAACCGGGAATAATCTGTGTGTTTACAACGTCTGAATTGAATGAGTTCCAATCGGCGTTGGCGAGTGAGCAAGACGTAAAAAATAAGCACCCTAATAAAAAGGATTTATGTCGCATAAAAAGACTGGTCATCTAGAGTGACTCCACAAACTGGATCAGGTGGTTCTGATCAGACTGAGATAAATTGACGAATTGCGTTTTACTTTTTCTAGCTTCTCCGCCATGCCATAAAATAGCTTCTGTTACGGTTCTTGCTCGACCATCGTGCAATAGTCGTAACTGCTGGTTGACTTGCTTTTGGTATGCCAGGCCCCAAAGTGGGGGTGTACGCCATTCAGAGCCGTTTGCTTGATGCTCTATAAAGCCATCTGCTAACTTCTCGCCCATATCATGCAACAAGAAGTCTGAGTATGGCCATATGGTTTCGTTAACCGGCAGCGCTTGGATTTTTGAATCAAGAGTATAACTTGGTCGGTGACAGTCCGCGCAGCCAATATCGGAAAATAGTTGCTGACCTTTTATTCCTTTATCGTCTAAATTCACTCTTTTGGGCACGCTAGTCATCGAAGTGAAGTACAAAATACTTTGCATGACTTTGTCTGATGCTTCGTAGCCATCTTGTTGTTCTGTATTGCCGTGTGCTTGCGCCAAACAGTCAGTTTGTTGCTCGGTACAGTCTCCATAACCAGAAGGGAACCACTTCGAACCAACTCCAATGTCAGTGTGTAGGGCATTGGCGTTTTGCTGAGCAAGCGTGGCTTGTCCGGACTTCCAGCCAAAACGTCCTAGTTCTGATGAATTAGTATCTCTGCTGGGAACATAATTCGGTCTCCCAGAAATGCCATCGTTATTCGTATCATTAGGGTCTGCCCATTTTAGAATGTCTTCGTCGTCAATTGATTCAATTAGCCCTAGCCCAATTAATGCACCTGCCATTCGAGGTGATTGTTGTGTGCTTGGATGGAGAGAGTGATTGCTAGGGAATGATAGAGTGTATCGGGGTTCAAAAAGCGATACGGATGTATTTGAGGCTACTGACACCATTTGAGTTGAATAGTGAATCTCCAAATTAGCTTCTGCCTGTCCATTGGGGTAAGCAAAGGGCTGTATTTGCGTACCATAAAATGGGTCTTGACCGAACTCTGGGTTGTTTAGTCTGATCACTAACCCAACCGGATTGATCACGAGATTCTCTGAGAAATCAAGCTTTGCTCTTCCGTTTTTGACATGGCATTGGGCACAAGATCGCGCGTTGTATAAAGGGCCTAGACCATCACTAGCTTGGGTGCTTGAAGGCGCAAATACCCATAGTTTTTCGAATAAGGCTTGTCCTACTCTATAGTTTAAGCCTTCTTCTAGTCCGATGCCTTTGAAAGGCTGAAGGAACGTATCAGCGCCTGTATTAGAAGCACTTAACGAGCCGGCAGGGAGATGATGATTATAATCATCGCTTTTTGAAGTATGTTCCGCAGACGTAAAGGTGCTTACATAAAAAAGAGAGGCAACTAACAGGCTGCCAAACCCTAAAATCGTTATTGGTTTGCTTGTAATCATAAACAAAAAAACCGGGCTATTAAGCCCGGGAGAGAAGCGCCAAAATGGCAAACTGAATGTTAGTTATAGTTGAGCAATTTTTTAAAGTACTGCGCTTGGGTTGTCTAAGCTGTCAGAGCCTTCAACTTCGATCTCTTCAAGATTGAGAGCCACAACAATTTTTTCGATAGTTTTGGTTTGATCCACAAGAGCGTCCACGACGTCTTGAATTACTTTATTCCCTTCCGCATTGCCTTCACCAATTAAAACATCGAAGGTGTTTCCTTTGTTCGCTTCATCAACCATTACTTGCATCGCTGACATTGTAACGTCTAGTTTGTTGCGCATTTCTTGGTCTAGTTCGGCATCTTTTGCTGCGACAAGATCTGAAAGACTTGCGCCGTCGACAACTTCTCCGCTTACCTTAGTGTAAGAGCCAAGGTAAATATTTCTAATACCTAGTGCGTCGTTGAAGTGAGATGCATGCGTGTTATCTGCAAAGCAATCGTGCTCTTCTTCTGGGTCATGAAGCATTAGGCCAAGCTTGATACGTTCACCGGCAAGCTCGCCATAACTAAGACTACCCATACCTGTTAGCATGGTAGAAAGACCGCCATTATCACCTTTCGCAAGAAGTTGTTTGGTGGCTTCACCGTCTGCAGTCCATGCTGCAACAATATCTTCAAGATCAGAAATTAATAGTGTACTTGCAGCTTGAAGATACTCGCGACGACGGTCACAGTTGCCGTTAGTGCAGTTTTCTAGTGAGAAATCTGTTGCTGGACGTGCGCCCGCGCCTTGATTTGTTCCATTAAGATCTTGACCCCATAGCAGGAATTCAATGGCGTGGTATCCAGTTGCTACGTTCGATTCAACTTCATCAATTTCTTGAAGCTGTTCTGATAGCAACGCTGGCGTGATTGATGATGCATCTACTTCAACGCCACCAACGTTAAGCTTTGGATTGGCGATTATGTTTGCAGCGTAATATGGGTTTTCATCAGATTCAGTGCCATAACTAGCGTCAACGTAATCAATGAGGCCTTCGTCTAGTGGCCAAGCATTTACTTTGCCTTCCCAGTCATCAACATATGCGTTGCCAAACCGATATGCTTCGGTTTGTTGGTAAGGTACACGCGCTTCAATCCAAGCTGATTTTGCCGCCGCAAGCGACTCTTCAGATGGAGCGTCTAGCAAAGCTTTGATTGCAGTATCGAGTGTTTTTGCCGTGTTCAATGAGTCGCCATAGTTTGATTGAGCGATACTTACATATTGACTAACCACGTCAGTAGCCGTTGCTGTCTTTTGCGCTGGAGCTTCATCTACAGTACTGCACGCAGTGAGTAGAGCGCCTGAGATAATTGCAGCGCTAACAAGTTTAGTGTGTTCCATTTATTTCCCCAAAAAATGATTTATTTTTAGTTGTGCATGCCATGTTATTGCTAATGAGAATGATTAGCAATAACTATTTTATAAGGTGTTCATATTTTTTGTCCGTCAAGGTTTTCATAAAAGCAACAAGTGCTTTTATGCGTCGAGTGTCTAAAGCGGGTCCATGTTCTAGCTCCTTCAGTGAGATATTTTCCGACACTTCGGCGTCTAACCACCGTTGATTAGTTTCAGGGTTGGTTTGATTCTTTGAAGAACGGCTGTTGTATTTGTTGTAAAACCGCACCACTGTTTCAAGTTCGTTAAACACGCCGTTATGCATATATGGTGCTGTGATTGCAACGTTTCTAAGCGTAGGGACTTTAAACTTCCCATTTAGCTTGGCACGGTTTTCTGTATTTATTTTGTCGGTAGAGCCTAGGCCAAAATCTTGGCTTCGTGGAGGAGTGCCGTTAATTTTTCTCAACGCAATATTGCTTGGAACACCAATATTATGGTGCGTGTAGTCTGTAAATGTTTCTTGAGCGGCTATGTTGCTGGTATGAAGTTGGTGGCATTGATTGCAGTTCGTAAATTGCTGGGAGAAGAAGAGCGTCATACCTAAGTCTTCTTCAGCCGTCATTTGGTATTCTCCCCGAAGATACCGATCGTATTTTGAGTCAAATGGGGATAACTCCGTGCTTGTTTCATAATTCGCGATTGCTGTAATCGCTGCATCAAATAACTTGCCGTTTTCTTTAACAACTTGTTCGCCGAAGAGTTTCGAAAACGCGGAAAGGTAGTTTTGATTTTCTCGGATGCGTTGTGAAAATTCAGCGTCTGAACGAAGCCCCATTTCATCAGGGTTAAGGGGAGGGCCAGCCGCTTGCTCTTTTAGGTTGTTTGCACGACCGTCCCAAAATAGTCCGCCAATGTACTGACCTGAGTCATTTATATGAAATTCAGGTGTGAAGCTAGCATAGGCGGCACTCGGAGTATTTCGGTCACCGATACTTGTGTTATTTGCTCCAATTGAGCCGGCGCTTGCGGCATTGAGTGATCGTGGATCTGTAAAAGCCTTGTCTGGATGGTGGCAGCTTGCGCACGATTGATTTCTGTTTATTGATAAATTTTGATCAAAAAAAAGATTTTTGCCGAGCGATTGGAGCTCGCTTAGTTCGCTAGCATAGCTTGATACAGTGTATGCGAGTGTGGCGATACAAAATATTGAGAGTAATCGGATTTTCATTGTATGCGTTAGAGTTCTGTCAGTTTCCCCAAGAGTATAGATAAGTTAAAGCAAATGCGAATGATTTAGATCAAGTATTGATTAACCTTTATATGTGGCGATAATAGCGGCCGACTTATTGAGAGATCTTACTTTTGAAAAAATCGAACACTTTTCTGTCTGGTTCTGTAGCGCGCCAGCTATTGTCGATGACTTTTGCATCGTGGATTGCAATGGTTGCAGGGATGTTACTGTCCTTGGTCGATACCTATTTTTTAAGTCGTTTGAATGATGTGCATGTCCTTTCTGCAATGGGATTTGCTAGTTCAATTGGCTTGTTCATGTCTGCGATTGGTATCGGTTTATCGGTCGCTACTTCTGTGCTGGTGAGTCAAAAATTGACTCGCTCGGGAGAACACGCAGCGCATCAGTTATTTACATCTATTGTGTTGATGGGATTGCTCATTGGTTTGCTCGTGATGTCAGTCTTGTTATTAGGGTTGCCATTTATTTTATCCATTCTCGGTGCCAAGGGAGCGTCTTTTGATTACGCAACAAGCTATCTCCAGCTAACTTTGCTGGTATCCCCATTAGGTGTTTTAGCCATGATTTTCGCATCTGGCCTGCGCGCTGCAGCAATGGCCAAGGCATCGATGTGGATATCTTTGATTGCAACGATTGTGAATATCATATTGTGTCCAATCTTCATTGAATGGTTTGAGTGGGGAATAGAGGGGGCAGCATGTGCAACTATCGTTGCACGCTTTATCTCTTTTGGAATTGGTATTTGGTACTTCGGACACCAGTTGCGTTGGTTTAAACGAATTGATTTGATCTTCGTCAAACAAGAGTTTCCGGGCGTAAGACGAATTACAATGCCGGTGCTGATTTCAAATTGGTTCATGCCAGTGGGAAGTATGATCGTTGTTTGGATAGTTGCTGCTTATGGCGATGAGGCAATGGCGGGCATGGCCATTGTTGGTAGTTTAGGTCCAGTTTTGTTTTCAGTGTTTTTCTCGATCACCGGAGCTGCAGGCCCAATGGTGGGGCAAAACGTAGGCGCTAATCAGCCAGAGCGTGTGGGGCAGATCTACAGGTCTGGCCTATGTTTGATCGCATGTTACACCTTGATTATATGGGTTTTAGGCATGCTTAGTTATGATGCTATTGCAGATATGTATGATGTTGATGGCATAGCAGCAGGCATGATTATGATTTATTGCTTGGTGCAAATACCGCTATCTATGGGTATTGGAGCGATCGCTTTATCAAATGGTATTTTCAATAATCTCGGCAAGCCTAATTGGTCAATGCGCTTGAGTTTAGCGAGGGCAACAATGGGGACTTTATTGTTGTGTTATGTTGGTAGCGAATTGTTCGGTTTGTATGGAGCGCTGATTGGTTCAAGTCTGACGTTTTTCGTATTCGGCTTATTTGCAGTCGTTTTGGCAAATCGTTTGTTTTTTCGCACCTATCCTGACAGCCGGTTAGTTTTCTCGAATCGATACTAATTGTTTAAATTAATCTTATTATCAGTTTATAACGTAGTTTAAAAGCTGATTTTAACTAAGAATTCTAAGGTGATTAATATGATTCAAGTCGGAGATAAACTTCCCGAGCACACATTTCAGTTGTTAAACGACGACGGGATGCAGAATCCAACAAGTTCTGAGCTATTTTCTGGTAAGAAGGTTGTGCTGTTTGCTGTGCCTGGAGCTTTTACGCCAACGTGTTCTGCAGCGCATTTGCCGAGCTATGTTGTGCATGCGGATGAGCTAAAGGGCAAAGGTGTCGATGCGATCATATGCACTTCAGTCAATGATGCATTTGTGATGAAGGCATGGGGAGATTCATCTAATGCTGAAAACCTATTGATGCTCGCTGACGGGGACGGAGAGTTTGCTAAAGCGATTGGCTTAGGTGTCGAGACAGGCGCGTTTGGCGGGATTCGCTCGCAGCGCTATTCAATGATTGTGGAAGATGGCGTAGTAACGGCTTTGAATATCGATCAACCTATGCAGTATGAAGTGAGCGGAGCTGAGGTCATCTTAGGTCAGCTCTAAATCGTGCTCTTCAGAAAGGGAGAGGTTTAATGAGTTTGATGATCTCTCCAGTTTTAATGGCTGAATCAAGTGACTCAGCCATTCTCTCTGTTTCTTGTAGAACTGTGTTCCAATATTTTTGTCTTGTTGTGACGTCTAAGTCTACGAAGTCGTTTCTGTCCGGGATCTTTCCGTAGGGTAGAGCGCTAATAAAGTCTTTCGATGGGCAAATGAGCACTGTTCTGTCGTAGTGTTCACTTCTCGCAACTCTCTTTGAGCTTTTATCAAACCAACCAGGTTTGGGCGTTGGGTTGAAATGTGGGTACAAGCATAGCCCTTTGTTTTGAATCTCAAAGTCAAAGTGGTAATCGATTACTCCTCCATCTCGATACATTCCCGAAGGGGCGCCTGGTATATTTCTTATCCCTGCCATAACCATCGGTATGGAGCCCGACGCCAAGAGTGCCGGCATTAAGTTACTGTCTGAAAGCGAGACATGTTGCGTTGGAATGTTATCGGGGTCTTGTAGGGTGAATTCACTATTAGGGTGATGAAATACAAAGCGTTCGAACTGAGATTTTAAATGCTTGCGGTTGATTCTATTGCCAACATAACTCTTTGCTAGACCAAGTCCCTGTAGCATCGTATTTTCATACTGCACAAAACCCTTAGATTTAGCGACGATAAAGTGTGCTTTAAAGACTGGGTTGTGAAGAATTTCATCAATGCCGGACTCACTAACAACGTCTCTTAATAGTATTTCTGCTTTGTCAGTAATGTCGCGTGGTTTCGGTTTTTCCGGATATATAGTCGCGCAATAATGACTGGCGAATCGCTCGATCGCTACAACTGGATTGGCTTGCGCAAAACAAGCTGCTCGGAAGGCTCCGGCGCTGGAGCCAATGAGATTGAGTTCTTGAGTTCTATCTTTAAAGAAATATCCAAAAAGGTATCTATCTAAGCCGTATAAACTAAACCATTTTGGGCCTCCGGAGGCACCCAGAAACGACGTAAATAGCGATTGTTTGAATCCTTGTTCTTGAATCGTTTTTCGTGCAGTTTCGCCAGCGTAAAGCTCGATCAAAACGTATCCTTATATGTGATATTTTGTTTGATGTATTGGTTTGACAGCACGATCATTAATCGAAAAGGCAGTCGATGCAACAAGCTTTAGCGAGAAAATATAGATTCTCTTCCGTGAAACTTGTCGCAAGAAGGTCCGTAAAAGGGAATAAGATTGAAGGGAGTTAAAGCATGAGGTTGCAAGTTAAGCCGATTCATTTTTTCGATGCTCAATTAGGGCTGTTCGTTGGTAGTGTTCACTTCTCGCTACTCTCTTTGAGCTTTTATCATGCCAATCTGGTTTGAGTGTCGGATTCAAAAAAGGGTAAACATACTCAATGTTTACCCTTATCGGTATCAACTAATTGCGGTAGCCTGTTTAGTTAAAAGTTATACTTCATGCCGACCTGAACTTGCCTTGGAATACCTGGTCTGTCGCCAAAAGGGCGTAGCGAGGTGACGTAGACTTTATTTAGCGCGTTTCTCAGGCTGGCATAAATATGCAGGTCCTTAGAAACTTTATAACTGCTCTTCAAGTCAACGACTATGTAGTCGTCGATAGTTCTGTTGCTAGGACTTACATTCGTATTTGCGGTGTCATTTCGCTCGCCAACGTACTTGACGATAAGGTGATTTTGCCAGCTTTTACCAACGATACCTGTCGAGAAGCTCGCTTGGTGTTCTGGAATATATGGTAGTGGATCACCGCTCTTGATATCACCTACGCCCCAATCTGGGTTGGTTGAACCAAAGCTTTCCGCAAATTTGGCCTGAGTATAGGTGTAGTTAAACTTAAATGGATAAGACAGATCATTGTGTTGCAGGCTATAACCCAGCGTAATTTCGGCACCTAATATCTCTGCTGCGCCACCATTAAATTCTTTGTCTATGTCAGCGTCGGCACAGCCAGAAGAGAAGGTGCATACGCCTTTAATGTTAGAGTAATCATTATAAAATCCGACTAGCTCCGTATTGAAAGCGCCTTCGTAATAACGAAAGCCAGCTTCATAGTTGATACTTTCTTCAGGGTCGATATCATCATTTTGTCCGGGACCAACCGGTGAAAAGCCTTTATATACGCCGGCGAGTAATCCCAGTTCTGGTGTGAGTTGATAGAACGCACCTAGTCCTGGAATCAAAACCGTATCTTCATTCGATATGTCATCAGCGTTGCTGCTGGAACGATCCTTTCGCACGGTATCAATAAACTCTGCTCTGGCACCACCTGTCAGTGTCCAATCGCCTATTCTGATTTTATCTTGTACATGGATTGCTATTGCGTCTGTGGAATCTTTGTTGGTTGTGGTTGCAACAGTCGCGGCTCCGTCAGAGATGAGCTCGCCGTTCGTCATCAAAAACGAGTCTGTCGTATGATTTCGCTCGATGTAGTCATTATGAAGGCGGAATCCAAACTCGAATTCATGTGCGACTCCGAGAAGCATTGGGTCCCAGTGTGCCAAAAACTGTATGCCTTGAGAAACATATTCACGATCGTTGTTGCCAACAATTAGCGTTCCGTCTGGGCCCAGATCTGACGAGTTTATTTCGCCGCGTAATACCTGAATAAAATCGACATTAATGCCTTGATTCGGATTGGCAAAGATTTCCGATAAAGATGTATTGGTATCGAAACCATTTAACTTAGACCAGAGTCGTTCAAACTCATTGCGATAAACAATGGTCGTCAACGATAAGGTAGGGTCGAGTTCGATATAGTGCGTTAGCATCAATTGCTTATGCTCGGCGTCCATATGGTCTCGGTCACTAGCTGCATAGCGTCGATAAGGCGTGTCCTGAAAGTCTTCTTCTGTGACACCAAGATAGGTAGAGTCAGAGTCTTCATCCGAGTACTGAATTTTGACTTCCAATTGCTGATAAATATCGGCGCTAATATCTGAGTTGATCAAGCCCTTCAGCGTAATATCACTTTTGTTAAAGCCAGTGTCATTGCCAGTGTCTAGGTCTTTAAAACCATCAGTCTGTAAGTTGATGCCGTCGACTAACCAGCCCCAAGTATCTGTTCTCTGGCCATAGAACAAATGCGCTTTTGAATAGGCGTCTGTACCGTAGGCGATATTTAGGCGTCCACCATCTTCTTCTGGAACTGAGCGTGTCACCATATTTACCGCCCCGCCCACAGTGTTAGGTCCATATTTAATGGCAGACGGGCCTTTAAATACTTCTATACCTTCCATCTTTGCGAACATTGGAAAGTAGTATGCGGCAGGAGCTGAGTAGGGCGCAGGCCCGATCAAAACTGCATCTTCCATTAATGCGATTTTACGGCTGCGATGCGGATGTGCGCCACGCAAACCGATATTGGGTCTTAAGCCATAGCCTTCCTCTTCTTGAATATTGACGCCCGGTATATGGCTTAACACACGATTAATATCATCATATTCAAACTTTTCGATGTCATTTTGGTCGATGAGATGCGCGGAACCCGGTTGTTTTTTGATCTGAGTCGCACCGCCGGTAATGTAGATGTCTTCGCGTTTAACGCTGGTAATGGAAGACGAAGCGACTGCTTCTTCGGTACTAAGTGAAGCCTCATTTTCAGATTGCGCGTGTGATAGTGGGCTAATGCAAAACGCTAGAGGTGCCGCAAAGGCAAGGTGTAACAGCTTAATTTTCATAGTCAGGTATAGGGTAAAATCTATGGTAATAAAAATAACTAAGCGAGATCACAATCTTCTTTGTGAGCCTAGAAGATTGTGACCTCGCTCGATATAGAAAATAACAACGCTAGCGCTTTGGTCTAGTCGTTATCTCCTTCTGCTGATTGAGGAATCGCTAAAGTTAGTGCTGTGACGAAATCAGTCTTAAGAACATCTGTGACTTTCTTAACATCAGCATGCAGTGCGCAAGCTTCTTCAAGTCTGTTATCTGAAGTAGAGTTAGTGCAGTCAGCCTCATTGATTCCTGTCACGCTAGCAACGAGTGTAGTGCCGAAATTATCGATGTTTGCAATTGCCGCATTAATATCGGTTGTCATGGTGGATGCGATATTGCCTTGGCCTGCATCTTCAAGTAAATCGTCCATGCCGTTATTTAATACCGCGAGAAAACCTTGAAGATTTGCTTTGATGTTTGCCAGCGATTGGTTGGCGTATGTAGATTCAACTGTTTCAGGGCAGCTTGTACTAGCACAGTCAGCGCTGATACCGGCAGGCTCCGCTATTTTCATATCTTTCACTTCTGTATCTAGATAGAACAGTGCGTCTGATATTTCATTCAACGCCTCTGTTGCTGAAGAGTACCGAGAGCTTGTGCTGCCTGCAGTACTTAATTGTTGAAAATAGTTGTCACCTGCACCTTGCCAGTCGTCCAACAAAGCGGTGATTTGAGCTGCAACGTCGTTTGCTACGATTTTGGCATATTCACAACGGGCAAGTGAGCGGTCAGCATCTGTTCTGATATTCCACGCACCGTTTGTCGGACTTGTTGTTGAGCTGTCTGTTGAACACGTGTGGTCAAGATCATTGGAATACAGTAGATATTCAAGCGCATCTAATCCGATACGACGAGGGGTTTGGCTGTTAATATCAAATCCTGCTGTATCGTCATCATAATCAACTAAGGCGCCATCAACAAAGCAACTGCTTTTGGCCGGCCAGCTATAAATTCGCTCTCGAATACTATTGTTCCCGCCGTCGAATGATGGCCCGAAGTTCATGACTTCAGCTTGTTGCCACGCAGTCATCGCAGCTTGCCAAGTGCTCTGAGCTGTCGCTAGGGTGGATGCGACATTGGCGGAACTAATTGCCACTTCATCGCAATATGCATCAATAGCATTTGCTAGGCTTAGTGCTTGGTTGTTGCTGTTCTGTAAAACTGGAATCACGGCATTCGCAATATCGGTTAGTGCTTGTTGTTGGGCAGTCAATTCTGCATCCGGAGTGGGGTTGTTGTTTGTATCTGAGCTTGAGCTACCTCCACCACCACAGGCTGTTAGGAGAAATACGGAGGCGCTGATAATTACAGAAGAACGTTTCCAGTTGAACATAATGTACCTCAATTCTTATGTGTTGGTTTCAATGAGCAAGTGATTAAGGTTTGCTTGCTGGAACTGAAACTAGGTTAGACCTGATAATGTTTGTGTTTTTAAACGCACAAAAGGGTAGGCTCTAAATGAATCCTACCCTTGTTGTAAAGCTATCCGTTGCTCAGCGGCTTGTATAACTGCTTAATGTGCTGGCTAACGGAAATTGCGTAGGTGCTTACCAGCCGTTTTCACCGTTTGCATCACCCATATTCTCATCAGCAAAGTTGTAAGCAGCTTGGAGAATATCGCGTGAAGCAATCAGGCTTGCACGATAGTTATTGATCGTGGTTGTATCGGCAGTAGAAAGTACAGGTGCATCACCTAGGTTGGTGTTGATTGTTTCAATGTCTGTGATACTGATTAGTGCATTCGGGTTAAATTGAAGGCCCATAACAAAACCTTTCAACTCTGACCAATGTTTCGCGTGATTGCGGAAACTGTAATCATTCGTACCGAAATCGTTCATGTCTTGAAGCGTGTCGTTGATATAGTGAACAGCTGTTGCCGCGTACACTTTTTCCCAGTTGTTAACGATGATGTCGCGTTGCGCTTCCAGTTCGACTAGGTCAACATCAGCACCACTTTCAGTAATCAAGCTGCGACCTGTTACGAAGGCATCAAAGATAGCTGTAGTGAAATTAGTTTTAGCATCATCCGAGCTACCAAAATCGCGTTTTGCGGCATTAACTGCTGCTGCGAAGTTGATTTCTGAACGCAGGTCAATTTCACCGTCGCCATTTGTGTCGAAGTAACCTTCACCACGTGGGTTGCCCTCTGCAGAGCTGTGGTTGCGGATCTCAGCGTCGGTGTATAGGTCGTAGTCACGTGCTGCGCCGAAGTAGCCGAATGCTTCGTCCCAAGCATGTTCTAGCCCTGAGTAAGGCTTAGGAACACCGCTTTTCACGGTTTGCTCTGCACTTGCGTTGATACCTTTGCCATTACCAAGATCATCGCTTAAATAGTCACCCGTACCTTGAGAGTACGCTACTGACATGAGCAAGAACTTGTTGGTAAGTTGTTGCAGGTCAACACCTGTAACTGTCAAATAAGGAGGTAGTGCGTCACCCGCATCTACAGGGTTGAGGCGTACGCTTGGATCAACAGCATTTGCTGCAACGATACCGAATAGGTATTGAACAAACTCGTCTGGTGTTGGGTTTGCGTCCAGACCTGTTGCCCAGCCGCGCAGAGTAGTGTGGCGTAGGCTGTTGTCTTCACCAGCAATTTTTTCTTTCAGGTCTTTTCCAGTGGAAATGTCGCCGTAGGTTGGGCCTGGGCTAAGCGTTTCTGCGCCTTTGGTCAAAAGGTAATTGGTGTTATCAATATCACCGCCAGAATTAGCGTCATATAGAGCATTTAATTCATCCAGCACATCGCTAGCTACTGTGGCCGTAGCGAAATCGCCAGCGATTAGACTTTTCAAATCTGAAATTAATACTTGGCGCGCTGTTTGACCAGAATAGGAAATACTACTTTCGCCTGCTTCAAACTGGCTTTCAAAAGAATAGGCAGGTTGAGCGGAAGAACCGCCTCCATCGCTGCTACTGCAGCCAGCAAATGCAACGCTAAGTGCCATTGCTGAAAGGGTAAACGTCTTTTTCATTTTTTATAATCCAAATAAATTGTGATAAATGATAATAATTATTATTTGCGTCAGGAGTTTATTT
>NZ_LWFI01001221.1:0-1329 GCF_001635735.1 Oleiphilus sp. HI0067 | reverse complement strand
ACTACCTAACAAAACCATTCTCCTTCACTGAATTACTAGCACGACTTGAAGCACTTGAGCGTCGTGGTGCTAGCTCAGGTTCTGAACAAGTCACCCATCTACAAGTGGCTGATCTAGAAATGGATCTACTCGCACGTACTGTTAAACGTGCTGGCCAGAAAATAGATCTCCAACCACGTGAATTCCGTTTACTTGAATACTTAATGAAGCATGCTGGGCAAGTCGTAACGCGCACAATGCTTCTTGAGCAAGTGTGGGATTACCACTTCGATCCACAAACAAACGTCATCGATGTTCATATCAGCCGCTTACGCTCAAAAATCGACAAAGATTTTCCTAAGCAGCTACTTCAAACCGTTCGTGGTGCGGGATACATTTTGAGTGAAGATTCTTAGTCTACTAAGAACCCCTACATTTCAGCTGGCGATTATGTACATGGTACTTTTCGCCACGTCTGTTTTTATTCTAATGGGCTTTATTTACTGGGCAACCGCTGGGTATATGTCGAGCCAAACAGACGAAACCATCGAAGCTGAAATAGTCGGTCTGGCAGAACAATATCAACGCCAAGGTTTGAATGGCTTAATCAGTGTCATTCGAGAGCGTGTAGCACGTGATCCTAACGGCAAAGCGATCTATTTATTTACTGCGCGTGATTTCATCAAACTCGCAGGCAATATAGATAAGTGGCCAGAAGAAGGCGAAGTTCAAGAGGGCTGGCTCAACTTTACACTTAATGAAGAGTTAGGCTGGCACAATGAGCTTGATCGGCCAGCTCGAGCACGTGTGTTCATTGTGCCTGGAGGCTTGCGCTTACTAGTAGGCCGTGATGTCAACGAGTTCATGGCTGTTAAAGAGCTTGTTGAACGCGCGATAAACTTGGGCATGGCGATCACCTTTATGCTGGCAATGATCGGCGGCGTTATGATGAGCCGAAGTACGGCTCGTCGCGTTGAAATTATCAACCAAACCAGCCAGAAAATTATGAAGGGCAACTTATCATTGCGCATACCCGATCGCGGAACCAATGATGATTTTGACCAACTCGCGCGTAACCTGAACGAAATGCTGGATCGCATTTTTCAATTGATGGAAGGTATTAAGCACGTCTCAGATAATATTGCGCACGACCTTCGAACACCTCTTACCCGACTTAGAAATAAGTTAGAAAACACTCTATTAAAAGTAGAAAACGAAGTTCAAAGAGAGCTCGTCGCGAGTGCTGTTGCCGAAGCAGACCAGTTACTTGCCACCTTCAATGCACTGCTGCGCATTGCACGCCTAGAAATGGGTGGTCGTACTGATAACTTTAAACGCTTTAATCTATCC
>NZ_LWFI01001220.1:0-734 GCF_001635735.1 Oleiphilus sp. HI0067 | reverse complement strand
GATTTGGACGAATCACTGAAAGTTGATGAGAGAAGCGATAAATGGAACTCACTGCATATCAATTTCCAACATGGTGGAGAATCAAACGCGTGGCATACTTTAAAATCGTTTCTATCTGGACGGGGACAAAACTACGCGTTCAACCTTTCTAGCCCCTTTGAGAGCATGCAGTCTTGTAGTCGGCTTTCGCCTTTTTTAGCGTGGGGCAACATTAGCTCAAAACAGGTATTTCAATACTTAGAGCAGCATAGATCACAGCGGGCATGGGGACGCACTATTAGCGGTGTGCAATCACGTCTGCAATGGCGTGATCATTTCATCCAAAAATTTGAAAGTGAGCACGACATGCAATTTCGCCCCGTCAATAAAGGGTATGAACACTATCCCTACGAGCACGATGCGCATGAAATAAATCGACGGCTCGAAGCATGGAAAACTGGCAATACGGGCTTCCCGATAGTTGACGCGAGTATGCGCGCCTTGATCAACACTGGGTATTTGAATTTTCGCATGCGCGCAATGTTGATTAGCTTTCTATCACATCAACTCAATCTAGATTGGCGTTTAGGCGCTGCCCACCTTGCAAGCGTCTTTCTTGATTTCGAACCCGGCATTCATTACCCCCAAATTCAAATGCAAGCTGGAGTAACGGGGATAAACGCTATTCGCTTATACAACCCTGTCAAACAAGCCATGGAACGAGATCCTGAGGCTCGATTTATCCAAAAGTGGAT
>NZ_LWFI01001219.1:0-1881 GCF_001635735.1 Oleiphilus sp. HI0067 | reverse complement strand
TGTTTTAGTGGTGGGTATGTTTTGGCCGTCTAAGTACGAGACATCTGCTACGATTTACGCTGATAACCAAAACATTTTAGGGCCGTTGCTTGCTGAGCAAGCGAAACAGTCAAAAGTTGAAGATCGTACAAAGGTTGTGCGTGAGAAGCTTTATTCGCCAAGTTTGTTGGCCGTTGTTGCGAAAAACGTATACGGCGCTAAAACAGAAGAAACGCCTTCTTCAATGGCAAACTATATCACTGCACTTCGTGCAAGTATCAAAGTAAAGTCAATCGGCTCAGGCTATATGTCTATCGACTTTTCTGCGTCGAGTGCTGATGAGGCTTATCAGGGCTTGAATGCAATTATCGATACCTTTATTCGAACAAGCTCTGATGAGCAGCGAGCAGAAAGCCGTGAAGCATTCCTGTTTATCGACAATCAAGTGAAGCAATACAAAGAGCAGCTTGTATCTGCCGAGAACAAGCTAAAAGAATTTACAGCTCGTAATTTTGATGGGCGTGATACAGATGTCAGCTCGAGTATTCAGCGCTTGAGAAACCAAATCGAGGAGCTCAAGATCTCGATTGACGAAGACGAAATTACGCTAAAGGCTTTGCAACAACAGATTTCAAAAGAGTCTGAGTTCGCCGCAACCACCAAAAAAGTCGATGCCTACGCGGTGCGATTAGCCGAATTGGAATCAACATTGTCAAGCTTGTTGCTGACCTACACAGAAGACTATCCAGACGTTATTACACTGCGTTACCAAATTGCCGATTTGAAGCGAGTCATAGAACAGGAAGCCTTTGAACGAGCGATTGCGCAAGAGAATAAAGGCGAGCCTCGTGAGCTCGAAGAGGGCAGTGAGGTCTTGCTTAACCCTCTTTATCAAGAATTGCGCAGCCGTATCTCTCAAGTCGAAACATCTATTCAAGCCAAGCAAAAGCGTTTAACTGTTCTAGATGGTTTGCTAATCAATGAGTTCGATCGCCGTCAGCGTGTCGCTGAGCGTGGCGCAGTAGAAGCGGAGCTTGTACGTGACTACGATGTGACCAAGAAAATTTATGAGGATATGCTCGAGCGTAAAGAGAAGGCCCGTCTCTCAATGACCTTGAATATCGAGGGGCAGGGTGTGACGTATCGAATTCAAGAGCCACCCTTGCCGCCTTTGATGCCCTCTGGTTTACGTTTTATACATTTTGTATTAGTTGGTCCAGTGTTAGGAATATTGTTCGTGATCGGCTTAGCTGTCGCCTATGTACTGCTTGATCCGAGAATCCGCTTTGCATCATCTATTTATGCTATGGATGCACGCGTATTAGCTGTTATTCCTCATGTGAATACACCGCTTACACAGCGTTTGAGACGCAGTGATATGGTCGTTTGTGGAATCTTGGCGCTGGCTATTTTTGCAGCCTATACAGGCTTAGCTGTGGCGTTTCATATGGGAGTGTTACTGTGAGCGAGTTGACCAAAGCGGCTGTATCAGAATCGAATCCACGTATTGATCAAATGGAAGAAGTGGATAAGTTCACTCAACAAGAGTTAGATGAAAGAAAGCTGATTTACCCGGGTATGAATAGCCCTCAAGTGCTTAATATATTTCGGGAGCTAAGAACGCAGTTACTGCAGCATCAAAAAAAGAAAAACTTTGTATGCATGGTTAGTTCGGTGAGCCATGGTGGTGGCGGTAGTTATGTGACGCAGAACCTTGCCTCTGTGTTTGCGCTAGATAAGGCCAAAACAAGCTTGGTTCTAGATGCAAACCTCTACTCTCCATATGCTCAGAACTTAATCTTTGGTGAAGCAGAGATAGGCATTACTGATTATCTTAGTGACCCCGCTATTGGTATTAAAGACATCGTTTATGCGACTGGCGTACCGCGATTACGAGCAATT
>NZ_LWFI01001218.1:0-1113 GCF_001635735.1 Oleiphilus sp. HI0067 | reverse complement strand
GGCTGTTGCTCTACTCATAAGGATTAGCCTAGGCCATAGCTGAGAAATCTTCTTGGCTTTTTATTCGGTCTATCCATTTTAGAATATTTGGGTAGTGATTTAGATCGAAGCCGCCATCATGCGCTACATGCGTATATGCAAACAAGGAAATATCGCAGGTTGTTATCGAGTCTCCAGTCAAAAAAGGTGTTTGCGTAAGTTGAGTTTCCATGATTCGAAGTGCTGAATTACCGCCTTCTTGTTTTGACTTGTATTCCTCCAGCCTTTCTTCGGGCAACCCAAGGTATTTGTTAATAAACCTTGCAACAGCAATATATGGTTCGTGGCTGTATTGTTCAAAAAACTGCCACTGATGCACTTTAGCTCGATGCCAGATATCGCTGGGGTATAGCGCGCTACCTTCGCATAGATAATTCAAGATGGCGTTCGACTCGCTAAGCGTCTCTCCTTGATCTGTTATGAGTAATGGAATCTTACCTGCAGGAGAAAGAGCTAGAATTTTTCTGGTTTTGGTTTCGCCCTTCAGGATGTCTATATGAATCCAATCATGCTCAATGTTGAGAAGCTGGCATGCTAGATGTAGTTTGTAACAGTTGCCTGAGTTAACATCTCCGTAGATCTTCATCTCATTTCCTTATGCGTTTACGATCATCTTAGTTTATCAATTTTCGTTTTAGTGAGTTAGTTAATGTCTCAGTGGAAGTCAGTACCTGATTTTTCGAACATCAAGTATGCACGTTATATCGTTCCAAATTTTGCTTCAAACACAGTTTGTATTGAGCTTAATGAAGCTAAGGTTGTTGTAATTAGCCCTGGAAAGTCTCTGATCGATAGTTTTGCTGAAATGTACCCGGGTTTTGATGAGGTTTTAGGTGAGGGGTTGGAGATCGTTATGCCTAATGCCTATCATTTTTTAGGCGTCGCTTCTTGGCTTGAGCGCTTTCCAAAGGCGAAACTGTATGCGTCAGAACAAGCAAAGCCGCTTCTTGAAGGTAAGGGTGTTAGAAATATTAATGTCATTTCGGATGGTGACTCTCTATTCGACAGTGATTGTCAGTGGTTTGCGCCGCCTGGACATCGAGGTGGAGACTTGTGGTTAAGTGTTAGAGAGCA
>NZ_LWFI01001217.1:0-1201 GCF_001635735.1 Oleiphilus sp. HI0067 | reverse complement strand
TATGCAGGGAGTTCACGAGGATATCATTTCGTCCCGTAATCTTGCGCATTATACCGTCTTCGTTGAGCGTGACTGAGTGCGTATCCGCATACTGTTCAGCTAGTGGTGCGTTTTTATCTTCGCGGTGATCATTCATTCCTTCAACTTCGTGAAGGCTTTGATGAAGCGAGCCACCTAACGCAACGTTTATGTCTTGCAAACCACGGCAAACGGCGAACAAAGGCTTGTCTTCTTTAAGCATGTTTTGAATGAGTGCGCGACTAAGATTATCTCGTTGATCATCGTAGTCGAAGTCGGCGTCAATTTTTGACTCACCGTAGAGAGAAGGGTTAACCATTGAGTAGGCGCCTGTTAGAAATACGCCATCTAAGTGCTCTGTCCAATGTGTGATGTCCATGATGTCATTCAGAGCAGGGATCATGATTGGTACGACATCAGCAGCTTCAACGAGAGCACGTAAATACTTGTCTCCCGCGATATGGAATGGATGCGGCGAAATCACTTTAACATCACTAATGACGCCAACGAGCGGTTTTTTACTGGAGGAACCCATAAAATGACCTGTTGTTTGCTTTAATGTACGGAGCATAAAATATTTTTTACACCATGAAAAGCCATTAAGAGATGCAAATACGGTTTTAATCGTCTCTCAAAACGAGTTGTCCATACTTGTTTGACGTTCAAAATAATTTATACTGCGTTCAAAAGATTATACACCTCTGTTGTTCAGATATCTGTACGACATAAACATTTTTGATTGATAGATAAAGGTTGATGGATGCCGATCTCGATACAGTTCACCCAGAGTTATGTTGGTGGTAGCTGGAAAGACAGCCGCAGTGGAAAAACATATGAAGTAGTCGATCCGAGTACTGCAAAATGTATTGCTAGGGTTTCTGACTGCGATGCGCAAGATGCGACGCAAGCCGTTGATGCCGCGCATCAAGCTTTAAATTCATGGCAGAGCAAAACCTCCGTTGAGCGCCATGGCTTGTTGATCAAATGGTTTCAGTTGGTTCAGCAATCTGCGGATATGCTGGCCGAAATTATGACCTTGGAGTCGGGTAAACCGCTTAGTGAATCCTATGCAGAGGTGAATTACGCCGCATCGTATATTGAGTGGTTTGCAGAAGAAGCGAAGCGTGTTTATGGCGATGTGATTCCTGCTGTCAGCCCAGATAAAAAAATGTTGGTGCAGCGT
>NZ_LWFI01001216.1:0-748 GCF_001635735.1 Oleiphilus sp. HI0067 | reverse complement strand
TGCACTGCGGTGATACGCTTTTGTTGCGTTTCAAACTTAACCACCTCATGGTTGAGTACTACCTCGATTCCCTCTTCCTGCATTAATTTGGTTAAGGCATCGACTAAGGCTTGTGTGCCACCCATGGCAAAGTGCACGCCATGAGCGCGTTCTAAGTAATGAATTAGGCTATAGATACTGGTAGTATCGAATGGGTTACCGCCCACTAAAAGTGGTTGAATTGAAAATGCTTGGCGAAGTTTATCGTGTTTTAGATGCCGGCAAACTAGCTGCCAAACGCTACGATAACTACCGAGTCGAAGCATTTGTGGAATTACTTTTATCATGTCTATTATTTGATGGAACGGCCGATGCGCTAGTTGCTCGAAGCCAAGTTGATAAATCTCTTTCGAGGCAGCAAGGAGCTTTCGGTAGCCTTTTACATCATCTGGGCTGATCATAGCTATCGACCTTTCGATACGCTCGTTATCACCTCCATAATCAAAATGCGTCCCGTCGTCGTAAACAAACCGATACCAAGTATTTAGGGCCTTAAATTCCACATAGTCAGCGCGCTCTTTCCCGAATAATGCAAACAACTCGTCAAAAAGAAAGGGCGCAGTAATAACCGTTGGACCAGCATCATGCTTGTATCCATCTACTTGAAATCGCTGTGCGCGCCCGCCTGGGTGGGATGTTTTGTCGACAATAGTAACGTCGCAGCCCAATGCTTTTGCTCGCAAGGCAGCGGCAATACCGCCAAAACCGG
>NZ_LWFI01001215.1:0-936 GCF_001635735.1 Oleiphilus sp. HI0067 | reverse complement strand
GCAAAGAGATTCTGAGCCAACAAAAAAGATAGGAGTGATACGCCTAAAGCGATATTAAGAGGGAATTTACGAATCATGGCTTTTGCTCCTTAATACTTCATCGAGAAGCCCAGTTCGATTTCTCGACCTGGCTTGCGACGTTCAACAATTTCACCGCCCTGAACTTTTTCTACTTCACTGTCGAGCAAGTTTTTGAGTTTGAACGAAACACCATAACCAATACGTTTCTCTTGATCGTCGTAGGTGTCATTCAAGCCCCACTTCACAACGAAATCTAGGCGATGAAATGGCTGTTCATAAACGTCCGGCGTACCGTTAATACCAAGCGCAGTGATGCGCTCACCATAGACGTTGTATAAAAACAAGGCGCTTCGACGCGTAAAGAAATTGTCGTAACCAAACTTTAAGTTCGCCACATAAGGTGACTGCCCTTGCATCGGACGAGAGGTACTAGTTAAACCATTTGAGGCTACATCTGCGGCATTAAGACTCACTTCAGACTCAATGTGTGTGTAATTACCTTCGACAAAATAGTTTTCAAAACTCGGGAACAGTTTGTCTAAATTTTTTCTAAAGCCAAATTCCAGCCCAATACTGTCAGCGCCCTCGGCGTTAGCATAAGTGATTTCAATATCTTCATCGGGGCGAGAACGAACAGTCTCAATCGGATTGGTGAATTGTTTCGAAAAAACACCTAACGAAATGGTTTCGTTGTAACTAGGGAACCACTCATATTTGAAATCAAAATTACTGATTGTCGTGTATTTAAGATCAGGATTACCTCTAACGATGTAATCTGTCTGAGGATCTTTATAACGCGTTGGACTGAACTCCCTAAAGTCAGGACGAGACAGTGTTTCACTCATACCAAATCGGAATTGATGCTCATCAGACAAACGGTATGTTAAGCCTAAAAAAGGCAGTACATCGGATGTT
>NZ_LWFI01001214.1:0-1611 GCF_001635735.1 Oleiphilus sp. HI0067 | reverse complement strand
ATGAACATTTGCAAACCAAAGAAGACTGCCTGTTTGAATTGCCCGCCCCTCGCTTCGATGTAACTAGACACCTCTGTCGTATTGGGTGGGTACTGTAAGTAGTGAGACGCTTTATAAGAGTCTACATTTAAGATGATATTTCTATTAGTCATGATGGAAATCCTCCAATCAGTTTTTCTCTTTTAAAAACAGGGCTGGGTCTATCCCGGCCCTGGGGTATGCTTAGTTTTTACATTCCAATCATTTCCTGGATGATGAAATAGTGATCTTCAAAAATCTGGGTTGGATCCAATTCCGCCAGTGGCATCCACTTCGCGTGTTTTGCATCGTCCCCGCCTTTTACTTTGGGTAACTCCTTGTTCGGAGCTAATTCAAAGTAGAAAGCATGTGTAATCGTTCTTCCTCGTGCCGAGCGGTAAGGGTCATCAAATACTTCTTGGGATTTGATTGAGCCTTTAAGTACCGGTGCAGGCACTTTCAAACGCGTTTCTTCTCTTAGCTCCCTTAAGCAAGCATCTACCAATTTCTCTCCGTGATCCACGAAGCCTCCAGGTAATGCTAGTAGCCCTTTCCCTGGCCTTGCTTTCCGTTCCACCATCAAGACATGTCCGCTTTGTATCACCACTGCATCAACTGTTACGAAGGTCGGTGGATACGGTGCAGCACTCCATGCTTGCTGATACTTAGCGACAAACTCCTGTTCACTTTTTACTTCACTGAATTCAGGTGTCGCGTAGAACTTCTTCAATTCTTCTTGCACGTTCACTGGCAAGAATTGTTTTAAATTACCTTGGCTATCTTTCGAACCAAAAACCAATTCTCTAACCGGTGTTGCGCTAATTCCTTGGTAGTTCTCTACTTCAACTGCCCCCCATTGCGGGAACAAATTTAAGTAGTATGAACTCTGGTCTTTACTGTGCCCGATCAACCCAACTTTTGGTTGCTTGTGCGGTACACCGTGGTGTGCCGTTACATAACCATTTACAGTTGCTTGTACGTTTCGAACCCAAGATTCATCGTTGTAAACAATATCCATCAATGGAGCGACGTGCATTCGATCGCTCTCTTCTTGAGACACTGAACCGCGAATCATGGCTTCGCGTTCTGCTATCGTCCAAGGGTTACGTGTTGATCTAGGTTGGTGTGCTGAGCCCGCTAAAATGATTAGCTGTCTCGCCTTTTCCAAACCTTCTCGGACCACTTGTAAATGTCCATTATGGAAAGGCTGGAAACGCCCAATAAAAACTAAAAAGTCGAATTCTTTGTTACTCATATCAGCAAACCCCTTGCTGTTGGTGACAGGAAATTGGTCTATCCAATTTCGTGCTAATGCTAACTGGTGAATCCCACCTGATTTGTTAGCCTGAATACATAGTGGCTTACTGCCACTTATATGTCAACACCCTATTTTGACTTAATTTAAAAACTCTCAGTTTGACATAGTGTTTTTGCGCCACTATCTTAGTGGCTTATTAACACTTATGTGTATGTTGTTCTTTATCACGGAATAAATGAAAGCCAGTAGACAACTGGAGATGAGTTAGAAATGACAAAACAAATATCCGAAAAAGAGTTCCTGAAGAACTACAACATTCATGACTTTGACATACC
>NZ_LWFI01001213.1:0-791 GCF_001635735.1 Oleiphilus sp. HI0067 | reverse complement strand
AGGTTCTTATTCGACTGTGAGTATCCGTGGGTCTAGTGCAGCACAAGTTAATGTGTTTCTCGACGGCATGTTATTGAATGATGCGCACGGAGGAATTGTTGATCTTGGCAATATTCAATTGAGCTCAATCGAGAGAATAGAAATATATCGTGGTAATACCCCAGCGCAGTTGGGCGTGTCATCAATTGGTGGTGCAATAAATCTCGTAAGCAAAAAAGGTGCTGCGAAGCCTTATCATACTGTGAGGGCGGGCTATGGATCGTTCAAAAGCCAGCTCGGCGCGTTGACCTCTGCTTTTCATTCTGGAGATACAAATTATCTTGTTAATGCAGAGTATGTTTCTAGCGACAACGACTATGAGTTTTTAAATGATCGGCAGACTCCTAACAATCCTTTCGATGATGAGGTACAGCGTCGTCAAAACGCACAATACGAGCAAGGAGCGATTCATTTATCTGCGGTCACAGATATCTCTAAGTCTTTAGATGCAAATAACGTAGTTCGCTACTCGAAGTCTTCTAAGGGCGTGCCGACTGCGCGAAACGCCAAAGATAATTCGGCGACATATGATGTTGAAACCCTATCTATTCAAAGTAAGTTGAATCATGAACTTTCTACTAGGTTAAAAGCGTCTTATCAGATTTATGGTTCGCTGTTGAAAG
Source organism: Oleiphilus sp. HI0067 (assembly GCF_001635735.1). Lineage (NCBI taxonomy): Bacteria > Pseudomonadati > Pseudomonadota > Gammaproteobacteria > Oceanospirillales > Oleiphilaceae > Oleiphilus > Oleiphilus sp. HI0067. The sequence goes on along the minus strand of NZ_LWFI01001213.1, from coordinate 129 downwards.
GCGATTATGACGACACTGAAAACAAAGTTGGTCTGTCTGCAAATCTAGAGAAATCTGAGTCATCTAATATAGGCGTTAAAACTGACTGGGCTTTATCTTCGGGTAATCATTTGTTCAATATTGCCGCAC
>NZ_LWFI01001212.1:0-970 GCF_001635735.1 Oleiphilus sp. HI0067 | reverse complement strand
GGAGGAAATATGAACGACATCGTGAATGACGTAAACCAAGTGGGCGAAAACGCCGCTACGCGTGTACCTTATTTACCGCAGGACTTGCCGTTTAACGAAGATCAAAAGCAGTGGATGGGCGGTTTTCTTGCTGGCCTACATACGCGTTTATTGATCAACAACGATGGCGCGCAAGCAGGTGCAAGTCAATCTGCGCCAGTCGCACAAAAAGCGATATCTATTATCGTTGGCACCCAGACTGGCAACTCAGAAACTGTTGCGGAAGATGCTGCCGAGCTAGCACTTTCTCAGGGTTTAGCACCTACCGTTTACGACATGGACGATGTAACGCTAGACATGCTGTCTGCCACTGAGCGCTTGCTTGTTGTAACGAGTACTTACGGCGAGGGTGAAATGCCCGACAACGCACAAAACTTGTGGGATCAGGTTGAGGCAGACGACGCGCCGCGTTTCGAGAATATGTTCTACTCAGTACTTGCCTTGGGTGATACCAACTACGACGACTTCTGTTTAGCTGGCCAGCAATGGGATGAGCGTTTGGCAGAACTTGGCGCAACGCGCGTTGAAGATCGTGTTGATTGCGACATTGACTTTGAAGCTGCTGCTGAAGCATGGATCGAGAAAGTGATCCCGACCATTGCAAGCAAAGGACGTGACGGTGGTGTTTCTGGTGCGGCCGCAGAGCCTGTGTCAGCGAAAAACGAAAAATCTAAGTTCAATCGCAACAACCCTTTGCAAGCGAAGTTGGTCAACAAGCGTTTGTTGAACAAAGAAGGCTCAAGTAAGGAAATCGTGCATTACGAATTCTCTTTGGGCGATAGCGGCGAAACCTACAATGCAGGGGATGCACTAAATGTTATTGCGTTGAACCAACCTAGCCTTGTTGAAGCCTGCTTAGCCGTGTTCGGTGTTGATGATGCAGAGTCTGTTCCATACAAAGAGCAAAACTATACAGCCGCAGACGTACTCA
>NZ_LWFI01001211.1:0-24145 GCF_001635735.1 Oleiphilus sp. HI0067 | reverse complement strand
ACTATGCTTTTTCGCTTGTGACCAAGCGTTCGGTCAGTTTGAAGCATATAGTTGACGGTTTGCACCCCAAGATGCGCAAAATTACTGCGCGACAGCAGTCCTTGCACACCTATCTCACTATACTCCTGAACATCCCCCGCTTGAGGGCTTTCGCTCACCACAAGAATCTGAATTGTTGCTGAAATGCAGCGTCTTAATTCAGACAAAAATTCGCGAGATGACATGTTAGGCACAAGATCACTTACAACTAATATTTGGTAGCTTGGATGACCCTTCAATGCACTTAATAACTGATCATATGAGTTTGTGTAATCGATGTTGTCGCACGCACTAGACAGTGCTTCGTAAACAAAACTATTTGCTTTCGTAGCCAAATCGTATACCAATACACTCGCCTCTGTAAGCCCACTTAGGTCATTTAGGTTAACGCTGCTTGCGCTACCAATAACAGGCGAAGGCAACCTCAGGCTTAGACTTTGGGTCAACTCACCATCTAAACCCTTTGAGAACACCCAGCGAGCACCCATGATGTAACAGAGCATCTCTAGCATTGACGTGGGCCCGCGTTCGGCATTTGAGCCAGATTCCGTCGCATCCAGAAGCTGCCCATGTTTCCTTGCTTGCCCTACTAGCTCAAACACGTACCGAGTGTCTTTCATGGGTATATCTTTCTTACTTATGCTAAATGTCACTTGCTCCAAACTCGGCTCCAACAATAAACGCTTAAATGCATTTCTCGTGATCCGCCTAATCTTCTGAGGGTCGCCTTCAACGAAATCAGGTAAGTCTTCGTCAAAATCAAAAATAAAAGCCACATTTCGGCGCTCAAAACGCCGTTTAAATTCATTTACTAAAAATAAGCCAAACACTCTTAGGCTAAATGGTATTTCCGAGAGAGCGACCTCACCCGATTCCATTAATGCTCGCTCATGCAGGTTGGCACTTACACTTAACACAGCAGATAAATAGTTTGATAAAAACGCAGCCTGCTTATCGCCGTCATGTGAAGCACGTGCGTGTAGCGCTAGTGTGCGAGCAATTGCGCTCTTAATGTCTGAACTCGCTTGTTCAGTTGATAGATTTTGCCCAATCTGACCACGTTCCACCTTACTGATATGTGCATCAAGCTCTCTGATCTGAGATTCAAACTCAAAGCGCTCTACTTCAGACGCTTCTTTGACTGTCAAAACGGCACGCCATAGACCGCTCAATTCATCCCTACGTCCACCTATAAGGTTTCTTATCTGCGACGAGCTCATAGCGGGGTCGCTCAAGCGTCGAGTAAATTCCTGATTAGGACGAATAAAGGCGAAAAAAATCCAAGCAAACACCAAGGTTAAAACGATGACAGACTTTGTTGCGTCCACACCATAATCTGACCAATACGACGATGTTAAGTGTTCAACATGGTCCCCGAAATAAAGCTTAAGGGATATTGTTCCAACCCAGTAATCTCCCGAATTACCTTCAGACCAAATACTTAGAGGATAACTAACCGTAGAAGTGGGACCAGCAAGCAGGCTTTTACCAATCCGCATAACTTCGGATTCGTTTTTAGAAACGGACCAAAAGAAGTCAGCCTGAGGACGAACATGATATGTAGAATAGTCACTAGAGCTTCGGTCGAAAGGCATCGCACAGGAATACTCGATCGTATTAAGACGTGCCGAAATATATTCCAAATCATTTTGCTTGAGATTTCGCGCTAGTTGCTCACCTTCTCGGACTAGCTTCTGCTTGGCGCAACTCTCAACAAGATGTTGATATGATCTAAATTCACTTATTCCTTTGACTATATATAAAGCTGCCGTAGCGAAGAGAACGACACCAACGCTCTTGAACCAAATTTTGCTTAACAATTTTGATTCAAAAAGTCCTTCTAAGAGCGACAACACGAAAACTCCGTTTTATTAGTAAATTATTATATGTGCGTAACAACACTAACAAATAACTTCGGTCTGCTCTATCCTGAGCGCCGTTAAATAAAAGATAGACTGATATGCTCCGCTCTCAATCCTTGATATCGGCCTTGATCATCCTGTTCTTATCATTGTTTGATCAACGTGCCTACGCATCAAAAATTCAGTATGTAAATTTGAACCCGCTAATCGGCCAGCTTCCTTACGCGCACTATCCATCTGCTGCTCAAAAGCAAAGTAAAATGACGTTTGAAACCAGTGTGGCAATATCTAATTATTTCAGGCAATCGACCGTAGACCAAACAACATACGATGTTGATGGAGAAACATCGCTTATCCGAGAAACGCTTACCTATCGAACGGGCACTCTTAGCCTCGGCTTATCACTGCAATATCAAGCGCATCGCTCTGGATATTTAGACGATCCAATCTACGAATTTCATGACGTATTTGGCATGCCTCAGAATGGTCGCGAGCAATCTACAAATAACCAGCTGAATTGGAATATCACAAAAAACGGTGAAACATATAAACGTATTGATAGATCGCATGGTCTGGGAGATACCATGCTTTTTGTCGAAATGCGTCCTACATCTTTCATAAGCGACGCAGTAAGCCTGAGCTTCAACTTGCCAACCGGCGATACGTCAAAGCAAACTGGCGGATTGGCAAGTTCAATTAATCTTAGCTTCGCAACGCAAGGCGCCTCGATTGAACTCGATAACGCTTTTCTGCCAAGAATTCAGACAAGTTATGGATATAACGTGTCGTATCTTCGTTACAAATCGATGATTGATGAGTTTTCACCAAACCCGTTTGTTGGTGGCGCTTATGGAAGCCTCGACCTTATTTTCACACCAACTATTGCATTAATTACCAATATTGACATAAATACTCCTTACTTCAATGATGAAGTACGTGAACTTGGATGGACGAGTATTGCACTATCGAGCGCTCTGTCTTTCGATGTCAGCAGACACAATATTTACATCGGGTTTAGTGAAGATATCAGACCTAGCACTACTCCTGATTTTTCTTTATTTTTCGGTCTTACTACAAACTTATAAATGCTTCAAAAAGGTTTCTTCATGACATTCAACATCCGCTTTATCGCATGCACAGCATTACTGGCTTTATCCTCCCTAAGTTACGCCGGCGGCGCCTCCTTCAGAATAAGCAATGACACTATTGGAGGTGGCATTGATGGCCAGATTGGTGAGACCGACCTAGTGGCGGGTTTCGAGCATTTTTATAAAGACGAAAGCGAATCGGTCAATATTAGCAACATTAATCTTCACACTCAGGGACAGACAGCTGTTTCAAATTTGCCAACTACTGTGCTGTTGGGGCTTGAGGCAACACATATGAAGGAAGGCGAATTCAAAGCTTCTGCGGTTGCTTTTGGTGGAGCTGTTCGGATCAATCTTCCTAGTACTCCAGGCCTATCAGTAGAAACTCGACTGCACTACGCGCCTGATATTCTTGCTTACGGTGATTCTGATGAATTTAAACGCTTTCGAGCCCAGCTCAATTATCGAGTCATCCAGAGTGCTGATCTCAGTCTTGGCTACCAGTATTTGAATGCAGGTATCAAAGATGCTGGCGATCGCACCTTCGAGAGCGGTTACTTCATTGGTCTAGGGATGAAATTTTAGGTCGTTCAAAGCTAGCTCAGGTTTGCGTACGCTATAACGAACCCTGCGTCATCACTAAGACTAATCTCAAGTGATGACGCATTCAGTTCCTCAAATCGAGATTGTGCACCATCTGTTAATGTAACGACTGGCTTTCCATTTGAATCATGCTGAAGCGAAATATCACGCCAAGATACTCCTGACGAAAATCCTGTGCCTAAGGCCTTCGCAACAGCCTCTTTCACAGCGAAGCGTTTTGCGACAAAATTTTCTTGACCACGATCTAAACGAACAAACTCCGTAAGCTCAGCATCAGATAGCACTTTCTCTGGAAAACGCTCCGGATTATTGCTCATTGCCTTTTCGATCCGCTCAATTTTTAGCAAGTCAACGCCAACGCCTATCATTCGACTAGCCTGCTTGATTAATGATCGATTTCATTTCTCGCACAGCTTCTTTCAAACCGACAAAGACTGCTCTAGCGATAATAGCGTGACCAATATTGAGTTCGTTCATTCCGTTGATCTGCGCAATTTCATGCGTATTATGATAATTCAAGCCATGGCCAGCATTAACGATTAAACCCTCGGACACACCTAATTCGGTAGAGGCAACAATCAACCCAAGCTCCCTTGCCTGCGCTTCATTTGAAGCAGGCTCAGCATAAGCGCCCGTATGCAGCTCTATCGCTGCCGCTCCACAATTTTTCGACGCCAAGATCTGTTGTTCGTCGGGGTCGATAAATAAAGAGACCTCTATGCCAGCATCACCGAGTCTTTGACAAGCATCCTTAACCTTATCAAGATGCCCCACAACATCTAACCCACCTTCGGTAGTTAACTCTTCGCGTTTTTCAGGCACCAAGCAAATATGCTCTGGCTTAACCTTTAAAGCGAGATCGACCATCGCATCCGTTACCGCCATCTCCAGGTTCATACGCGTTTGGAGGGTTTCCTTCATCACAAACACATCGCGATCCTGAATATGCCTGCGATCTTCTCTCGGATGAATCGTAATGCCGTCAGCGCCAGCTTCTTCAGCTAGCATCGCAGCCTGGACGGGATCAGGGTAACGCGTACCTCGTGCCTGTCTAAGGGTTGCAACATGATCGACATTTACACCTAACAACACCCTACGCTGTTGACTCATCTTACTCATCCTACTGTTGTATATTTACTGAACTGCTTGATTAGCTCTCTACTCCGAAGCTTCGCACCTTGGAGCGCCTGATCAATCAGCATATAACTGACTTTCTTATTTAACGTCTGATACACCGCTTTAAGATCATTTACTTGATTAGCGCTTTTATTAGAAACTAGCGCCTGCACGCGTGACGAATAAGCTAGGAGATCTTGACCTGAAAAAACGACATAACTTCGGCTATTCTCTTGTGTCAAAACGAATGTGGAGTCAGCACTCAAATAGTAATTCGACTCAGACTGTATAACCTTGCCTTGCCAATCAATATCAAAACTAGGTAACAAACCGAGCTCAGCTAACAATATAAGTTCAAAATCTCTGAGCATCTGAGACATATCTTCACCCTCACTTAAACCCGAGAGACACTCTACATAGGCTGAAAACAAAGCAGGCATTGGCTCTTCTGGCGCCAATAATTTGTATAACAGCTCGTTGATGTACAGACCCGCGAACTGCCGTTGGCCCGTCAACTCTAATTGGGCGCTGGGCGGTTCAGCTTGTGTTAAGGTTTTGAGATCAGATTTACCAACCCAATCAATTAACAAGGGCTGAAATGCCTGAAGAATGGCACTCTTTGAAGACTTTGCTTTGTAGCCGCCTTTAGCGACTAAACCTACCTTTCCATGCTGATACGTGAAGACGTCGAGTAACAAACTTGTATCACTAAACGGGCGACGATGAAGAATGTAACTCGCTTCAAACATGCTTACTGGTCGCGATACCCTAAGCTTTTCAAGGCACGTTCATCATCGGACCAACCGCCCTTAACTTTCACCCATAAGTTCAGCATGACCTTGCTATCAAACATACGCTCCATATCTTTACGCGCATCACGTCCAATAATCTTAATCTGCTGGCCTTTATCGCCGATCACAATCTTTTTCTGGCCGCTACGTTCAACAAGAATTAAGGCACTAATATGAAGAATATTTCTCTTCTGTTTAAACTCTTCAATTTCAACCGTCACCGAATACGGGAGCTCTTCTCCTAGTTGGCGCATGATCTTTTCGCGCACTAACTCTGCAGCTAAAAAGCGCTGACTTTTGTCGGTAACTTGGGAGTCGGGAAAGTAATGCATACTCTCAGGTAGCAACTCCTCAATAAGACTCTCCAACTGCTCGACGTTGTGTCCTTGCTTCGCTGAAATAGGGACGATATCTTGAAACTCGCCTTTCTTAGAGATCTCTTGCAAGTACGGCAGTAAGCCACCCTTGTCTTTTGTACGATCAACTTTGTTGATGCACAGAATCACCGGCGCACCGACATTCTGTAATTTTTCTAAGACCAGATCATCATCGTCGGTCCAATACGTACGATCCACAACGAACACCACCACGTCAACATCAGTCAACGAACTTGATGCGGCTTTGTTCATGTAGCGATTAATCGCCTTATGTTCTTTCAAGTGCAGGCCGGGCGTATCAACATATACAGCTTGATTCGCCCCGTTTGTCTTTATTCCTAAGATTTGATGTCGAGTGGTTTGCGGACGTCGAGAAGTGATACTTAGCTTTTGACCTAAGATGTGATTCATCAAGGTTGATTTGCCAACATTTGGCCGCCCAACAATCGCAACATAACCACAGCGAGTGTTGTGCTTCTGCACCACGCCACCAAATGCTTGACCTAATAGAGCGTCCAGCTCATCAGCAGACTGCGCTGCATCGTTATCGCCTAACTTCTTATCGCTCATATTACTTACCTAATTGTTCAATCGCTAACTTAGCAGCATCTTGCTCTGCATTACGCCTACTCAAACCACTCGTTTCAATAGAAATGCCTTCCGCAGGAATCGTACAACGAATATAGAACGTTTGTGCATGCGCCTCGCCTTCTGTGCGCAAAACCTCGTATGTCGGTAAGTCTTGTTTTTTAGCTTGAAGCAATTCTTGCAGCTGAGTCTTAGAATCTTTCTCTGTCGTTTCTAACTCAGGAGAACTCAATCGTTCTTCGTACCAAGACAATACCATTTGTTTGGCTACGTCATGACCAGAATCCAAATACGTCGCGCCGATAATCGACTCTACTGCATCAGCTAAAATAGATTCTCGTCGAAAACCGCCGCTTTTTAGTTCACCAGGACCGAGCTTTAGATAATCACCTAGCCCAAACTCTCTCGCTATCTCAGCGAGAGTTACGCCTTTAACCAAGCGAGCTCTCAAGCGCGAGAGTTGACCTTCTTTAAAATGAGGAAAACGAAGATAGAGTTGTTCGGCGATCACATAGCCGAGAATAGCGTCACCGAGATATTCGAGACGCTCATTATTTTTACCTTTGAAACTACGATGTGTGAGGGCGAGCTCTAAAAGAGATCGATCTTTGAAGGTATAACCAAGCTTTCGCTCAAGTCTGTCGTAATTAACTGTACTCACCCGTGTTGTGCTACCTATGGATAGATTTCTGATACTTCGTCGAACACAATCACTGCATCGACATTTTTGTAAACATTGATACGAACTTCATAATCTAAGTAGAAAGAAATCACCCCTTCTTCTTTCTCTATCGATACAGCTTCATTGAAGTCAATGTCGCGAATATTGTTAGTCTGCATACGTAATTTGAAGCGGCGATTAATCTCACCCAGATCGAGTTCAGCGGTTTGAGAATCCTCGACAAAAGACGTCACCACTGACTTTAATTGCCAGTGCTCAAAATAGGCTGGATACAATTTAAAACCAACTAACGCAACAAACGCAGCCATCGCTAGAAACACCAAAACAAAGGGCATTGAAGCGCCACGCTGGTTCTTCAACAATTTATTATTAGTTTCATTTCTAGACATTTGCATTGCTCCAATCAAATTCATTAACTCGCGTACTTAAGGTTAGACCCGCTCTATCAGGTTTACAACGTAATGCGTGTTACTCGATGCTTCCTGCGCGCGAAAACGATGGCAATGAAGTGAGACCTTTCCATTGCATCCAAATTGCAAACGCCTTACCAACCACTAACTCATCGGGAACGAAGCCCCAATAACGGCTATCGTTACTATTGTCACGGTTATCACCCATTACAAAGTAGGAGTTTTCTGGTACCACCCATTCACCTTCGGCTTGAATGTTTCGGCGTAGCTTATGCTCCATTAACTGATGTGTGACGTTGCCTATTTGCTCTTTGGCCAAACGATAAGGAGGTAAATTAGCTACAAGCGTTTCAGGAACTAATTCACCATTAATAAACAGTTGTTTTTCGTCGTAACGAATAACATCACCTGGGATCCCTACAACACGTTTTATGTAATTAGTTTTTCCATCTTCTGGGAATTTAAAGACAATTACGTCCCCTCGCTCAGGATCGTTCAGCTCGACCACCTTTGTGCCCGCGACTGGCAACCTCAAACCGTACTCGTATTTATTGACTAAGATGAAATCGCCGACTTCTAAGGTCGGCAACATTGAGCCCGACGGAATTTGAAAAGGCTCCACAAGAAAAGACCGGAGCACTAACACAAGCGCCAGCACTGGAAAAAAAGAGCGAGAATTATCAATCAACCAATGCATCTTCGGCTCATCCTCTGATGATGCCTTTGGAGCCTTGCTTGCCTCGCGTTGTTTAGAAAAATACAGAACGTCCGCTAAATAGACGAAGCCTGTAAAAAACGTTAGTACCACCAACACCAGTGGAAAATCGATATCCATTCTTTTCTCGCTACTTATTTTTATCGATCTTAAATCGATTAACTATCCACTTTCAAAACGGCTAAGAACGCTTCTTGCGGGATTTCTACGCTGCCCACTTGCTTCATCCGTTTCTTACCTTCTTTCTGCTTCTGAAGGAGCTTTTTCTTACGGCTCACATCACCACCGTAACATTTCGCTGTTACGTTTTTACGTAAAGCCTTAACGGTTTGACGCGCCACGACTTGGCCACCTATTGCCGCTTGAATAGCAACATCGAACATTTGGCGTGGAATCAACTCTTTCATCTTTTCGGTTAATAAACGGCCTTTAGATTGGGCGTGGTCCTTATGAATAATCAAGGCCAGCGCATCAACTTTATCGCCGTTAATAAGAACGTCTAGCTTAACTAGGTTAGCAGCCTCAAAACGAATAAATTGATAGTCGAGTGAAGCAAAACCACGACTCACTGATTTCACACGATCGAAGAAATCGAGTACAACTTCAGCCATTGGTAATTCGTACTTGAGCGCGACCTGTCCTCCGATGAATTGCATATCTTTCTGGACACCGCGTTTCTCAACACAAAGACTAATCACGTTACCCAAATAGTCTTGTGGAACCAGAATATTTGCCTCAACAATTGGTTCACGCATTTCGTCGATAGAACCTGGATCAGGGAGTTTTGATGGATTATCGACCATCACTACGTCGCCATTTCTCAACTTAATTTCATAGGCTACCGTTGGCGCCGTAGTAAGAAGATCAAGGTCGTATTCGCGCTCCAAACGCTCTTGGATAATCTCCATATGGAGCATACCCAAAAAGCCGCAACGGAAACCAAAGCCCAGTGCATCTGACGTCTCAGGCTCGTAGTACAGAGAAGCATCGTTCAACGTCAGCTTTTCTAAAGCTTCACGGAATGACTCATAATCGTCGGAGCTGACAGGGAACAACGCCGCGTAGACTTGAGGTTTTACGCGTTGGAAGCCGGGCAACTGGCCGACTTCTTGAGTCTTAGCATGCGTGATCGTGTCCCCTACCGGTGCACCATGAATATCTTTAATTCCGGCTACAACAAATCCAACTTCACCTGCTTGCAATATCCCTGTTTCGGTATGCTTCGGCGTAAATACGCCGCAAGAAGTAATCTGCTCGATCTTGCCGGTAGATTTGATAAATATTCTGTCGCCTTTGCGAAGTGTGCCTTCAACGACACGAACAAGCGACACAACTCCTAGGTAGTTATCAAACCACGAGTCGATAATTAGGGCTTGCAACGGAGCTTGTCGATCGCCTTCAGGTGGTGGAATAACCTTAACCAATTCTTCGAGCACATCTTTAACGCCCATACCACTCTTAGCACTACACGGCACGGCACCCGTCGCATCGATACCAATAATATCTTCTATTTCTTGCTTTACACGCTCAGGCTCAGCTTGTGGCAAATCCATTTTGTTAAGGATTGGAAGAACTTCTAAGCCTTGTTCAATCGCCGTATAACAGTTCGCTACAGACTGCGCCTCAACACCTTGACCCGCATCAACGACTAACAAAGCACCTTCGCAAGCCGCTAAAGACCGCGATACCTCATACGAGAAGTCAACGTGTCCGGGCGTATCGATAAAATTAAGCTGGTACGTCTCACCGTCATCCGCTTTATAGTTCAAGGTCACACTTTGCGCTTTGATCGTAATACCACGCTCTCTTTCGATATCCATCGAGTCAAGAACCTGCGCCTCCATTTCACGGTCACTTAAACCACCACAATCTTGAATAAATCTGTCAGCCAAGGTCGACTTACCATGATCTATATGGGCAATAATGGAGAAATTACGGATATTTTTAAGACTGCTCACGTGCAAAATACTCTTTAAATTTGAGGCGCGCATTTTATAGTAAAAGCGAGCATTTTCAAAACGTGTTGCAAGGTTAGTTCATGGTTTAATGTATAGGAAACGCCGCAAATGCGGCTCGCCATCAAACTGAGCACCAATCACCGAGATAAAGGTATAAACGCCGACGAGTTTTCGATTTAGAAAAACGAACTCCTTTGGCGGTATTTTGAAGTAACGGCTGACAGCTGAACGCGCAGCAGTTTTGGCAATTCGCGTTGGCAAATCACTCTCAGCCCATAAATAAGCCCCAGATTCGTCACAATGATCTGCTTTACAAACTGCTGGCGAATCAATCCTAGCCAAGGGTTCAAGTACAGCCATACAGACTTTCCCGAATGTCTCGAGCACGTAATCGGGCCAATCCTCGTGCATGAAATCAAGCGCAATACCCGCTTGAATCACGCCCTTAAGATCATTGTGATAAGAAGATTGAATCATCTCACATACGGGTTTTATAAAGCTCTCGTCGTAGCGTTGAACCGCACCAAAGTCAAGAAGAACAAGTTGAGGAGATTTGGACTTATTAATACGAACACGGTAATTACCGAAATTCGGGTCCGTTTGCATTTCATGCCATACGAAAAGCTCATTCAGGAACAATTCAAGAAATGCCTGCCCGAGTGCGTTTCGCTCTTGCTGTGACAAACCTTGCGCCAATTCACTAGCAACATGCACGCCTTCTTCATAGCTGGTTGCTAAGACCTTAGAGGTCGAATATCGAGAATAAACAGAGGGCACAACGTAGCGATGATCCTCTTTCAGAAGATCATTGAAACGCTGCGTCGTTTTAGCTTCTAATCCGTAATCCACCTCACGGTGCATCATAACGCGAACTTCTTCGAGCCACTCATCGAAAGCAGGCCCACGAGACACTACATTGGCAAGGCGTAAGATTTGAGCAACAGAGTCTAAATCAGCGTCGATCGCCTCACTCACGCCCGGATATTGAATCTTAAGACAAATCTCTTCACCACTGCTTTTCACAATCGCTCGATGCACCTGCCCCAAAGAAGCCGTCCCAATAGATGTTTCGCACACATCAAGTTCTTGAAAACGCTCCGAGCCGAGCTGTTCGTACAACAAACCACGCATGATAGACCAATCGAGCGCCGCGGTTTTCTCTTCAAGCGTATGAAGCGCTTCAGTCACCTCAACTGGTAGAAAATGCTCGCCGTAAAGCGCCATAATCTGACCAATCTTAACAACACTGCCTTTGAGCTTACCCAACTCTTCAACGAGATACTTAGCTTCTCGTGAAAGTGCCGCACTGCGCGCCTCTGCGCGTTTTTGTGAGGACTGAAAGAGACCGGCCGTCAAACTGCCCGCCATACGCGTACCGGAGACCAAACCAGCCTTAGTCAAGCTTAAACGCCTTTCAAAGCTTCCAGTTTTAATCTTTGACAGTTTCAACGAAGAACCTCTTAAGAGCCAAGAGTTAACCGACCTTCTCGCCCTTTGCTTGCTTGTCTGCGTGATACGACGAACGAACTAATGGACCACTCGCAACATGCTTAAAACCTATTTCTTTGGCAAGTTCGCCTAACTCATCAAATTCTTCAGGTGTAACGAAACGTTCAACGGCCAAGTGGTCACGACTCGGTTGTAGATATTGACCGAGCGTAAGCATATCGACATTGTGTGCGCGTAAATCACGCATCACCTGAATAACTTCTTCTTTCGTTTCACCAATACCAAGCATTAAACCCGACTTCGTAATCACTGAAGGTGCCGCAGCTTTATACTTTTCCAATAAATCTAACGACCAATCGTAATCGGAGCCAGGTCTAACCTTTTTATATAAGGATGGCACGGTCTCTAGATTATGATTAAAGACATCAGGTGGAGTGTCTTTAAGAATATCGATTGCTACGTCCATACGCCCCCTGAAATCCGGAACGAGAACTTCAATTTCAATTGAATCAGTTCTTGAGCGAGTTTCAGAGATACAATCAGCAAAATGCTGAGCACCACCATCACGCAGATCGTCACGGTCAACAGAAGTTATAACCACGTAATTGAGATTCATGTCAGCGATGGCTTCGGCTAGCTCTCGGGGCTCATCTTGATTTAGCGGCTTTGGACGTCCATGCGCGACATCACAGAAAGGACAACGACGCGTACAAATATCCCCCATGATCATAAATGTGGCAGTGCCACCACCAAAGCATTCACCTAGGTTCGGACATGATGCCTCTTCACATACCGTGTGCAGTCCGTGCTTTCGCAACTTGTCCTTAATTTCGCCAATTCGAGGCGTTGCAGGAATTCTCACGCGAATCCAATCAGGCTTTCGCGGCATCGTTTCGGTAGGAATCACTTTAATTGGAATGCGGGCAACTTTTTCAGCACCGCGCAACTTTTCACCAGCCACGACTTTTTTAACGGACGTCTTTTTAGTTTCTTCTGTCATAACGAATCTGTAACTTCAATGTTGGTCTGCCGATAACAAAATAATGAACTTAGGGCATCTACGAGGCAGTTAGAAAATTCTGTAATAGAGACCTCAGGGCAATAATCTCTCAGCTGAGCCATTTGTAAACCTTGGTAGCCGCAAGGATTTATACGAAGCCAAGGGCTTTGATCCATATCGAGATTTACACTCAGACCATGAAAAGAACGCCCTTTACGAATACGCAAACCTATAGAACCAATTTTACGCCCATCGACATATACACCTGGCGCTTCAGGATCGGCCTTAGAGTCGACACCAAAATCTTTTAGCGCCTGAACCATTGCCTGCTCAATCAGTCGTACGAATTGTCGCGTACCAATACCCATTCTATCTATATCGAACAAAACATAAATCACTAACTGACCAGGCCCATGGTAGGTGACTTGACCACCCCTATCGACTTGCACTACCGGAATATCTCCAGTGTTGAGAAGATGCTCGGACTTACCGGCTTGCCCCTGAGTAAATACTGGATCGTGCTGCAAAACCCATAATCGATCATCTGATAGAGAATCTCGTTTATCTGTGTAGTCTTGCATCGCTCGCCACGCTGTTTCGTAATCAAGCTTCGATGAGAAATATGTTACCTTGAGCTCGCGTTCAGAGTTTCTAGGTTTGGCCAATTCTTCTGACAAGACAGATGCCCTCTACAGGACCATCTTCACACGACCAGTCGCAATGATAGCCTGATGCATGGCATCCAATTGCTCGCGACTTGTAGCTGTAAATTTGATACGCAAGGAAATGAAAGTTCCATTCTTACTCGGTTGAACCACTATAGTGCTTGGATCAAAACCTTGTGTGTTATCGGAGATAATACCCCCGATAACATCTTTTAGGTCTGGTTCGTTGTTACAAATTACCTTAATAGGGTAATCACAAGGAAACTCGAGTTCTTGAGTCTTATCCATAGGGTTAGCTAAACAATCCAATAAAAAATAGTTTGATCATATCCCAAATACGTTTAAAGAAACTTCCCTGCTCAACATCGGCCAGCGCAACGATCACTCGGTCTACGACAACCTTGCCGTCTAAAGTCACGCGTAACGTGCCTAGTTTATCACCAATCGCGATCGGAGCTTGTAAATTAGAGTCAACTTGAATCTCAGCGTCTAACTCGGTCTTATGGCCGCGTGGAATAGTAATTACAACATCCTCAGACACACCTAAATTCACATTATCTAGTGCACCACCCCAAACGCGTGATTCCGTCAATGCGTCACCAGCCGCGTATAAAGGCGTCGTTTCGTAATAGCGGAAGCCATAATTCAATAGCTTTTGCGTTTCTTTTACGCGAGCTTCTTCACTCGCAGTACCCATCACAACACTGATCAATCGCATATCTCCGCGCTTCGAAGAAGACACTAAACAATATCCTGCTTCCTTTGTATGACCAGTCTTGAGTCCATCAACAGACTTATCGCGCCACAACAAACGATTGCGATTAGGCTGACGAATGTTGTTGTAAGTAAAATACTTCGTACTATAAATTTTATAGAGATCAGGGTAGTCGTTAATGATTGCTTGAGCGAGCAAAGCCATGTCATACGCGGTTGAATGGTGACCATCAGCCGGAAGACCCGTAGCATTCATAAAGCTTGACCCAGTCATTCCAATCTGAATCGCCTGTTGATTCATAATATCTGCGAACGCTTCCTCACTGCCGGCCAAATATTCAGCTAATGCAATACTTGCGTCGTTTCCAGACTGAATGATAACGCCTTTCAGTAAGTCCTCTAAAAGAACGTTAGTACCCTCTTTGATAAAGGTCTTTGAACCACCTGTGCGCCAGGCCTTTACACTGACAGGCACTTGATCCTGAAGGGAAATATTACCCTCTACAATCTCGCTTTCGACGATATACGCGGTCATTAGCTTAGTGAGACTCGCTGGAGGTAAGGATTCGTTACTATTTTGCTCGACGATGATCTCACCCGTCGTTGCATCCATTAGCACATACGAACTTGCACCCACCTGAGGTGGAGCAGGAATTAACGCAGGTTTTGCAGACACGAGTGCCGAAAACAATAATGAACAAGCTGCTGTAACGACGAGGACGCTACGCGAAAAATTAGCTAGCATAAAGTTACCTAAAACCCCATATATTCTGTCTATTTTAATGCTGCGCAAGTCTAACGCATTCTGCACAAGCATTCATTAATGTATAAAACTTTTAACGCTCCGGTGCCGCAGTTGATCTAGTGATGACTTGCGGCGAGCCGATCTTTGCATTTACAAGAACATTCACCAACTCTTGCGCGTCAGAATCTGTCACGAAAGGACCGATCCGAACTCGATATAAAAGCCCAGAATCTACCTCAACCTTCGCCAAGAAAACTGGCACATCTTGAACATAACTTTCAGCGCGAAGACGTATAGACTCAGCCAAATCGTAACTAGAGAACGCAGCAATTTGGACATACGGGGCAAGAATCTCTTTAGGCGGAAGATTAACCGACGTTTTCTCTACAGGGCGTTGGCTATTATCAGCTTGCTCTGCAGAAGGTTGAGGGACAAACAGACGCTCCAAGCGCACCTTGGCTGTTCCTTGATCTTTATAACCAAGCTTGATCGCAGCAGCGTAAGACAAATCTATGATACGGTCACTATGAAACGGACCTCGATCATTTACTCGAACGACAAGTTCACGACCATTTTCGAGATTAGTAACTTTAACGTAACTGGGTAAAGGGAGGGATTTATGTGCAGCAGAGAAGCTATACATATCATAGCGTTCCCCGTTAGAAGTTAGCTCATCATGAAATTTCAAACCATACCAAGACGCATAGCCAACATCCTCGTACGAAACATCATTCGCCATAACCTCATAACGTTTACCGAGAACGGTATAATTTTTTTGATTTCCTTGGCGACTAAGCGGCTCCCATTTGGGCTGAACCAACCGTACCCTGGATACATCGAACTCCCCTTGAGGCTCTACATCCTGATCAATTTTATATTGACGCTCTGGCTTTGTTGTACACGCAGCCGCTAACACTAAGAATAATACGATAGAACCAAGACGGAGGAACTCTCGCATTAAAACGACTCAGCTAATTGAAATACAGCCATTGCATATAAATGGCTATGGTTGTAGCGCGTAATCACATAAAAATTGTGGAAGGTAAGCCATGTCTCGTCACCACCAACAGCAACTAAATCGAGCAGTTTAATCGCTTCTTCGTTTGAGATGTCCGAATCGGCCGAATAACCAGCATCACGTAAGTCTTTCATGACATATTTCGGTTTAAGCTTGTCATGTAACAGACCCTCATAATCAACACCATTTAACGACACCTGTTTAGCGACAGGTTGATCCGATTTCCATTTATGGCGTTTAAAATAATTGGCAACACTACCAATGGCATCAATCGGGTTATTTAAAATATCCACGACACCATCGCCATCAAAATCAACAGCATAATGGCGATAGCTACTGGAAATGAATTGACCATACCCCATGGCACCCGCGTATGACCCCTTCAAATCAGTCACTTTAAAGCTCTGTTCGCGCGCCAGCAGGAACATCTCTTTCAACTCACTAGAAAAGAATTTAGATCTAGGTGGATAATCAAACCCAAGCGTCGCCAGTGCATCTATTACTCGATAACTGCCTTTATTGCGCCCATATTTTGTTTCCACGCCAATAATTGCAGTAATAATTTCCTTAGGAACGCCAAACTCATCTTCAGCGCGCTTTAGCGGTTCCGCGTATTCTTCTAGAAATTCACGCCCCTGTTTGATACGAGACTCTGTCAAAAATATCTTGGAATACTTAGCCCAGTTTAAAGTTTTCTCTGCTGGACGTGAGATTGCTTTCAATATCGATTCTTTTCGAGATGCCTCAGTTAATGCAGATCGAATATCAGACTCTGAAAACCCATGCTCCTTAACCATCATATCTATGAAGGACTGAGCATTTTCGTGCTGAGAATAATCAGCAAAAGCAAGAATGGGAGCAAAAAGTAACGCGAACGTAAAAACCAGATAGTTCATAGAGATACGACTTCAGTTTGTAAGGGACTTAAAACGGCTCTAGTGTAGTGCGCCACACCCACTAATTACTATGCACTAAAGCCAGTTTTAGAATTAAGATTTGCTTAGGTTTTATCTAGACAAGAATCGACGATGCGTGTGAATAGACATAATTACACCGAACGCTGCCATGAGAGTAATTACTGAGGTGCCACCGTAACTCACCAAAGGCAAAGGAACTCCAACCACTGGCAAAATTCCACTCACCATTCCGATGTTGACGAAGACATAAACAAAAAACGTCAGAATTAGACTTCCTGCCAACAGACGGCTGTAGGAATCTTGCGCTTTAACGGCAATATACAGACCTCTAACTACGATCATCAAATACAAGCCTAGTAAAGCTAAAACGCCGACAAAGCCAAACTCTTCCGCACACACTGCAATGATAAAGTCAGTATGACTTTCAGGTAAAAAATTCAACTGAGATTGCGTACCCTCAAGCCAGCCTTTACCCCAAGTACCGCCTGAGCCAATCGCAGTTTTTGATTGAATAATATTCCAACCCGCTCCAAGTGGGTCGCTTTCGGGATCAAGAAACGTCAATACACGCTGCTTCTGGTAATCACGCATGACAAAATGCCACATAACAGGCAAACAGGACGCGACAATTGCTCCAAATCCAGCAACTACCTTCCATGATATGCCCGCAAATAAAATAACGAACAAGCCCGACGAAGCAATTAATATCGAGGTACCCAAATCTGGTTGCTGCACAATTAACAACACGGGCACGAAGATCAGCACGAGCGTTACAAAAACATCTCTGAAACTCGGAGGAAGATAACGACTAGACAAATACCACGCCGCCATCATAGGCACAATCAGCTTCATTAACTCAGAAGGCTGAAAGCGCGGCAAGCCAGGCAGTTGAAGCCAGCGCTGAGCCCCCTTTGCACCGACACCAAAAAACATCACACCTAATAAGGCGATAACACCCAGAACAAACAGCACGACAGACCAACGTTTATAGAAACTAGGCTCGAACTGCGCTACTACGAACATTACACCGAACGCAGCCAAAAATCTGATCCCCTGGCGCTCTACATAAGCCCAACGCTCACCACCAGCGCTATACAAGATCACTAAACCAAAGCCAACCAAAGCTAACAAAAGACCAAGCAATATTGGGTCGATATGCAGGCGGTAAAAGAACGACTTCCCTTTACCGAGACTCGCATCCGCGCCCGGCATATGCCGCAAGAAATCTCCTCTCACTGAAGGACTCCTTGATCGGCATCAACTGATAGAACATTGATCCATTCGTCAAATACTGCACGAGCAATCGGCGCGGCCGCAGAACTACCACCTCCGCCATTTTCGACAATCACGGCGACAGCAATGACTGGATCATCTGCTGGCGCAAAACCGACAAATAATGCGTGATCACGATGACGCTCTGCTAGCGCTTCTGCGTCATACTCCTCACCCTGCGGAATTTCGACCACCTGAGCTGTTCCTGTCTTGCCTGCTATACGGTATGAGGACCTAGCGCCACTCGCTCTCGCAGTCCCCTTCTTACCATGCATAACCTCTTCCATCGTCTCGACAATATAATCCCAGTTATCAGGTTTATTTAACGCCACATCACTCCCTTTATCTGGACGTTGACTTAACACAATAGACCCATCGCGCGTACTCTTTAATAAGCGAGGCGCGACCCATTGCCCATGATTGGCAATTAGAGCTGTCATAGTCGCGAGCTGAAAAGGTGTTGCAAGCATAAACCCTTGACCTATCCCCATATTTAAGGAATCGCCTGGATACCATGGAAGCCCCCGCCAAGCCCTCTTCCACTCTCTTGATGGAAGGATCCCTGACCTACCCTCTGAAACATCAAGTGATAAATTAGAACCAAACCCAAAATATCCTAAATACCTAGACATTCGATCGACACCCATATTAAAAGCAAGCTCGTAAAAATAAGTGTCGCTAGACTCAGCAATTGCATCCTTTAAATTAATAATACCGTGACCTTCACGCTTCCAGTTTCGGTAAATGCGATCATCATTTTTTAACTGGTAACGCCCTCTATCATTTATTGTATAGTCGCGTGAAGTAACACCTACATCTAAGCCGGCCAACCCAACAACTGGCTTAATCGTCGAACCTGGCGGGTACTGTCCCTTTAAAGCACGATTAAACAAAGGCGTATCGATAGAATCACGAAGTAAGCCATAGCTTTTATGATCAATGCCCGTAACGAATTTATTGGGGTCGTAACTCGGTGTACTTACCTGAGCCAAGACACCACCCGTTTTTGGCTCGATGGCGACTAAGGCAGCCCGCTTACCCTCAAGCAACTCCATAACCTTCAACTGGAGTCTTGCATCCATGTGCAGAACAAGATCTTTGCCCGGCGTCGAAGCGAGATGATCTAGACTTCTGAGAATCCTGTTGCTAGCGTTGATTTCTACCGTTTCAAAACCGACGCTCCCATGCAACTCCGACTCATAGAAACGTTCTACTCCGAGCTTCCCAATATAGTTAGTTGCCGAATAGTTTTGAGGGTCAAGCTTTGCCAGTTCTTTTTCGTTAATACGCCCTACGTAGCCAATAGAGTGTGCAGTCGCTTCCCCAAGCGGGTAATAACGCGCAAGTTCAGCCTGCACCTCAACCCCTGGTAGAGTATGCCTACGGACTTCGATTCGCGCGATTTCCTCCTCGGTGAGCTTACTTTTTAGAACAACCTCCTTGTAAGGCCTTCTAGATCTCTTTAAACGCTTCTTAAATCCCGTAACGTGCCGATCTTGCAGATCGATGATCTCACCCAGCTGCTTTATGGTGAAATCTAAGTCATCTACTTGCTCAGGAATAAGCGCCAAACTAAAAATTGGCTGATTGTCCGCTAAGAGAACGCCATTTCGATCGTAGATTAGACCTCGAGTCGGCGCGACAGATCGCAACTGCATGCGATTCTTATCGGACAAAGTCTGGTAATGGCTATGATTGGTAATCTGAAGGTGATACATCCTCGCAATTAAAGCTGCGAGCATGGCCAGCACAATAATGAGCGCTAGGACGCTACGAAAAGCAAAAATCGACTTCTCTCGATTAGCATCTTTGATGTGGTGAGAGTTACGCACCGAGCGCCTCTTTTTAAAAGGTTTTTATTTTACTTACGCACGATGGTATGGGTGGTTTTGCGTAATCGAATATGCACGATACAACTGCTCGGCTAACAAAACTCTAACCAGAGGGTGAGGTAAAGTTAAGGGAGACAAAGACCATTGTTGATTTGCTCGCTGTCGACATTCATCACTAAGCCCATCTGGCCCACCGACTAACAATGCAACATTATCGCCACGCATCCGCCAGTTGGTCACTTGATCAGCAAGATCTTCAGTACTCCAAGCCTTGCCTTTTACCTCAAGCGCAACAACCCAATCTCGATCTGACAAGGAGTCTAAAATTGCTTTACTCTCGGATTGTATAGCTCTATTTAGATCAGCCCCTTTACTTCGATTACCTAAAGGGATCTCTATAAATTCAATCTTAAAGTCTCGCGGCAATCGTTTAGTAAATTCTGAGGTTCCTTCATTTACCCACTTAGGCATTTTCGTGCCAACCGCGATAACTTTAACTTTCATTGGACTAAATCTTAGCGCGCATCGGGCGAAGGCATTACGCCTTCAGAGCCATCACCTTCCCAAAAACGCTCAAGGTCATAGAACGTGCGCGTTGCTGGGAGCATGACGTGAACAACGACAGAACCAAGGTCCACTAAAATCCAGTCAGAGCTAGCATCACCCTCAACACCTACAGACTTTACACCTTGCTCTTTAGCTTCGGTTAGCACGTTGTCAGCGAGAGACTTAACATGCCGAGAGGAAGTACCAGAGGCAACCACCATATAATCGGTCACGCTAGTACGTTTTTTGACGTTCAAAATATTGATATTGTCAGCTTTTAAATCTTCAAGTGCGCCGACAACGACGTTTTTAATGGAATCTGCTTGCATAAAGGGAAGGACTGGCCTCAAAAAAATGGTTCAAATTTGATAAAAATCATTATCGCAAATAATGCCTTGCACTGCATCAGGCACCAAATAACGAATGCTTTTGTTTTCGGCAACTCTTTGCCGAATATCTGAGCTAGAGATTTGCAACTGCGTTACGCGCGCAATCAATGCTAACCCGGTTTTAGCAGATCTTAGCGCATCAGGCGAGCTAACAATTGAAAAACCCAAACTTTTCAGGTTGTTTTCAATTTGCGCATTACTGTAATCGGGACGCTCTAACACGACGACGTTACATAGATCTTTATATACTTCTGCATGATGCCAAGTAGGCATATTCAACGCAGAGTCTGTTCCTACCGCCAATATCAACCCTTCATTAGAGTTTAAAGCTTGCAAAGTGTTGATCGTATAGCTGTCTGACTCTGCATCAAGCTCGATACGAGAAACAACCAGGCTGGGAGATTCTTCAGTTGCGGCTACAAGCATTCTATATCGACTTTCAGCATCGATATTTGCCCGCGGCTTGTGGACGGGATCCCGACACGGTATCAAAGAAACCTGCGCGCCATCGAACAACTCTGAAAGCTCGGTCGCTACGCGCAGATGCCCATTATGAACAGGATCAAAACTCCCGCCGAACAAAATATTCATAACTTATGTACGAATATGCCCATCACCCAAGACGACATACTTTTCAGAAGTTAGGCCCTCTAGACCAACTGGGCCACGAGCATGAATCTTGTCCGTAGAAATACCGATCTCAGCACCCAAACCGTACTCAAAGCCATCTGCAAAACGAGTTGATGCATTGATCATGACCGAGCTTGAATCGACACGCGTAATAAACTCACGACCACGCGTATAGTTTTCGGTCACGATGGAGTCGGTATGATGAGAGCCATACTTGTTAATATGAGCAATCGCCTCATCCATATCCTCAACGATCTTAATTGATAAGATCGGCGCCAGATATTCGGTTTCCCAATCTTCTTCAGTCGCAGCTACGCAAGAATTAAGAATTTTTTGAGCTTTCGCACAAGCACGTAACTCAACACCAATATGGGCGTACTCTTGCTCTAATGCAGGTAACAATTCTTCGGCTCGCGATACGTTAACTAAAAGCGTTTCCATAGTATTACACGTACCGTATCGCTGAGTTTTGGCGTTGATTGCAATACGTTGTGCCTTCTCTGCGTCAGCATCAGCATCTAAGTACACATGGCAAATACCGTCTAAATGCTTAATAACAGTCACTTTGGCATCACGACTAATTCTCTCAATCAAGCCTTTACCACCACGAGGAACAATTACATCGACATACTCTGGCATAGTGATTAACTCACCCACGGCAGCGCGATCAGTTGTCTCCACTACTTGAACGGCAGATTCTGACAAACCTGCCTGCTTCAGGCCTTCAGCGATACACTGTGCAACAGCCTTATTCGAGTGGATTGCCTCGGAACCACCGCGCAAAATCGTAGCGTTACCCGACTTAATACATAAGCTTGCAGCTTCAACCGTTACATTCGGGCGTGATTCGTAAATAATACCAATCACACCTAGAGGTACACGCATCTTACCTACCTGAATACCAGACGGCATATACTTAAGATCGTTAATCACGCCGATAGGGTCAGGTAAGGCCGCAACTTGTTTCAGCCCCTCAATCATCGTGTCGATACGCGCAGGCGTCAGCTCAAGTCGATCAAGCATGGCAGGTTCAAGCCCATTATTACGACCATTTTCAAGATCCTGTGCATTTGCGGCCGCCAATTCTTCGCGGCGTTGATCAAGAATTTCAGCAGTCGCCAACAAGGCTTGATTCTTCTGCGATGTACTCACAGCAGCCATCTCTGCGGCTGCTTTGCGGGCCGACTGACCCAGTGCTGACATGTATTCTGTTACGTTCATTTTTTACCCGATAATAAAAGCTACAACTCAAACACGAGCTGAAGCAAAAAATGCTAAGCCGCGAATTATACTCAGACTACCGCCTCTTGACGAATATGTGTGACAAATTAGCGAAAGCATATATCTATATTCCAAAAAGATAATAAAGATATGGCTATAAAGCTTTTTTGGTAATAAACGCTTCTGGTATAGTTGCGCCCTAATAATTAGTCGACTGTAAGATATCGAGGAACTATGTCTGACCATAAGATGACGCACCTTAAACAACTCGAAGCTGAAAGCATTCACATTATTCGAGAAGTTGCTGCCGAGTTTGATAACCCTGTAATGCTTTACTCTATCGGTAAAGATTCAGCAGTTATGCTTCACCTAGCACGTAAAGCATTCGCTCCGGGTAAACCACCATTTCCGCTATTACACGTCGACACGACGTGGAAATTCCGTGAAATGATCGAGTTCCGCGATGAAGTTGTCGCCAAGAAGTATGGCTTTGATTTAATCGTCCACACAAATGAAGAAGGCGTGAAAGCTGGCGTTAGTCCCTTCTCGGTTGGTAGTGCGAAGCATACCGACATTATGAAGACGCAAGCACTCAAACAAGCACTTAATAAGTACAAGTTTGATGCAGCATTCGGTGGCGCGCGTCGTGATGAAGAGAAGTCACGTGCAAAAGAACGTATCTATTCATTCCGTGACGAGAACCACCAGTGGGATCCAAAGAACCAGCGTCCTGAACTTTGGAATATCTACAACGGCAAAATTAATAAAGGCGAAAGCATTCGTGTTTTCCCACTTTCAAACTGGACTGAGCTCGATATTTGGCAATACATCCACCTAGAAGACATCGATATCGTGCCACTCTACTTCTCAGAGAAGCGCCCTGTCGTTGAACGTGACGGCACACTGATCATGGTCGACGATGAGCGTATGCCCTTAAAAGAAGGTGAAGTCCCTGAGATGAAATCAGTGCGATTTAGAACGCTAGGCTGCTACCCGCTAACCGGCGCAGTCGAGTCTGAAGCGAAAACTTTGCCAGATATCATTCAAGAGATGCTGTTAACCACCAGCTCTGAGCGTCAAGGCCGCGTGATAGACCATGATTCGTCAGGCTCCATGGAGCAGAAAAAACGCGAAGGCTATTTCTAATAGTTTTTAGCGCGCGAACCATACACGCAACAACACAATTTTATTACGTAGCACGCCTGATTACAGGCAAACAAAGAGAATAATCATGTCACACCAATCTGAACTAATTAGTGAAGACATTAATGAATATCTGAAGCAGCATGAGCAAAAAGAGCTCTTGCGACTTTTGACCTGTGGTAGCGTTGACGACGGTAAAAGCACACTGATCGGCCGCCTACTTCACGACTCTCACATGATTTATGAAGATCATTTGGAAGCGATTAAAAAAGACAGCGTTAAGAGCGGTACCAACGAGGGTGAAATTGACCTTGCACTTCTTGTAGATGGCCTACAAGCTGAGCGTGAGCAAGGCATCACGATCGATGTTGCGTA
>NZ_LWFI01001210.1:0-1791 GCF_001635735.1 Oleiphilus sp. HI0067 | reverse complement strand
CAGATCTACCCTATCCGCCTCTATCCTGCTCAGTTCTCAGTTTTCACCCTAGTTCGACAAAATACATAAACTTACTAAACCGAACAAAAAGTAAACACGTAAGGGCTCATATCAACGTTAGTTGTGTTGAGTGGCCACTCTTATCTGGACTGCTTTGGCAGCCCGAAAATCGAAGCAGTAAAAATCGGACTTTCTCGCTAGATAGGAGTTAACAATGAAAAATTCAAAAGCTTTGCGCCTACTTTGCGCAGGCATGATTGCGTCTACCGTTTCTGTATCGGCAAACGCTTGGTCGTTCTTCAAATTTGGAGGCGCCGACAAACCTAAACCTACCATTACCGAAATCGTTGCTAAGAGTGGCAATGGCTTCGATCATCGCCGTTATGATAACGATATTTTATTAGCCGCGGTTCAAGCAGCTGGTCTTGCTGAAACACTTGCCAGCGAAAAGATCGACGTAACAGTATTCGCTCCAAGTGACGCTGCATTTTTGCGCTTGGCTCGTGACTTCGGCTATGAAGGGAATAGCGAAGAGGGCGCATTCAACGCGATCTTCGCCACACTGCTAGGATTATCTGGCGGTGACGAGGATGCAGCCATCGATATTCTGCGTAACATTCTGCTTTACCATGTTGCTCCTGAATCACGTTCTAAATTCAGCGTCATATATAACGGCGAAGTACCAACCCTACTTGATGGTGCTAGCATCTTACCTGTTGGACTTCAGCTCGTAGATAACGACCCAGAATTTAAGAATCCTAAACTGTCATTCTGGAAGCGTGGTACAAAAGCAAGCAATGGTATCGTGCACTCCATCAATCGCGTACTTATTCCACTCGACCTGCCAGCGGCAGGACAAAGTGATCTCCCAACTATCGCAGGCACAGCTATCGCAGTCAGCTCACTTGAAGGCGTCGATAGCAATCCGAATGACTTTGATATTTTGCTGCAAGGTATTCTTGCAGTTGATGCAGGCAAAGCTGCTGGCGAAGGCTTAGTTGACATCTTGAGCACCGTGCCGGGCTTAACGGTATTCGCGCCGACTGACGCTGCATTCATCCAGCTTGTGAAAGACTTAGGTGTTAATGTGAGCACAGAGCAAGAAGCTCTTGACGTTGTGCTTGCAGCGCTACCTGGTCTTACGGGGCTAGATTTAGCAACAGCACTTGAGACCGTCATTACCTATCACGTGACGGTAGGAACCGGTGACACTGCACTGACCTTGAAAGACCTTCTTGTTGCAGATGAAATCGATACCGTGCTTGGTCCAGTCATCAAACCTGATGGCCGCACACTTGGCGATATCGAAACACGTGTCGCAGATCCAGAGTTGATCTTACGTGCTGGAAATATCTTAACAAGTAATGGTCGTATCCATCCGATTGACCGCGTATTGCTTCCTGCAGAACTAAATCTTTAATTAAGATTGAAAATCTGGGGTCAGAGTCGTTTTACTCTGACCCCAATATAACTCTCCCGCTAGATTAGCTTAATCGCGCGGCAATTCCTTCTGAATGCGTGTGATCTAACTATTTACTCATCAGCTCATAGAGCAACTGTGCTTCGACAGGCTTAGAAATATAATCATCCATGCCTGCTTCTAAACACATCTCCTTATCGCCTTTCATCGCATTTGCGGTCATCGCAACAATCGGCACATCACGCTTAAGCGGATTGCTTAATTGACGAATCGTTCGGCTAGCTTCATAGCCATCCATGACCGGCATCTGACAGTCCATAAAGACAAGGTCAATCGACTGTTCGTTTAAGGTATCAACGGCTTGTTTGCCA
>NZ_LWFI01001209.1:0-693 GCF_001635735.1 Oleiphilus sp. HI0067 | reverse complement strand
CGAGCTGACTGACTCAGAAGAATTAAACGAGAGCTTAGCGACACTTCTTCAATATGCTGATGGCGATGTGCCTACTTTAAATAGTCAGCAAGACAAGGCTGTTGCCAGACGTGATGCTCGCCCTGCTAAAGCAGCTAGTCAGGCTCAAGCTCAAATGGCTCACAACGCTACAGGACAAGGCGAACTGGTCGAGTACCGTGGAAAATTCTATCCAATGTACAATGCCCAAGGCTTGAAGTTCCAAGGCTTGTATCGCGGTCAGGCTCGATATAGTTAATCACTGAGAGGTCTATGTGGTGCGAGATAATAGTAAGAGCGGTGAGATCGCTTACCGCTCTTTGTACCCTGTTCCACTGATCTAGCTAAGATACTCGGATTGTTGTTCTGACTGCGCTCTTTCGAGTGCGCATTGAAAGGCTTTCAAAGCAGCCTTGTCGTCTCGGTCATCGATGCAATCAATGGGTGCAGAACAGCCGATCATTAAGTTGTCGATATATCCAAAATCCTCGATAGACATGCCGTCTTGTAAGAAATGTGGGAAGTCCTCACTGATTCTTTGCTTGAGCTCACGACTGTCAGAGCTATAGCAGAATACTTTTTTGCCTGCTTTCCGCGCATAGCCAATCTCAAACGCTGTTCCTAAGTCACAACTGGGTCCTCTAAACGGGGTGATATTTGCCATCACAATATGGC
>NZ_LWFI01001208.1:0-655 GCF_001635735.1 Oleiphilus sp. HI0067 | reverse complement strand
AAAAGTGAGAGGGCATTACCTTCTTCTTGGAGAGTTTGCCAGTCGAAGCCCCGCTCAACCCGCAATACTTGTCGTTCGTCATAGCCTTGAGCTCGCGCCGCCGCGCGAATTTCATCTACGGCTTCTAATTGCAGCAGAGGTTCTTCGCCGCTGACCATGTAAACGGGCTTCAAGCCGCTTTTTAATTGCTGAGAAAGTTGTTCAGGTTTAACCTGCATCGTTGGCGCCGATACGGATGAGTGTTAGCTGACGAATGATTTCGCGCGCAATGCTTTTATCTAAGGCTTTCGTGAGCGTAGTTTTTTCGCGCTCTTTAGCGAGCAGGGCGTCTGAATTATGACGATAAATACGACGAGCATTGATCTCGTTACTGTATTTGGATTTTGTATTGTTTGCTTCTGAGAAGGTGAATTTTACGAGACGGGTTATTTCGTATTCGTCAGCACTAGCATCTAGGTTAATGGTGAATGCTCGTTCGGTGGAGCTTGCACTATCGATACTCAGCGTGAAGGTTGCATCATCATCCATCGTGACCTTATGCGCTTTAAGCTCGCGCTCTAAGGACTGACATAGCTGCCAGTGCTCAGCTTGATCGCATTCAAAATTTACAGAGCTAAACCCGAGAGAGCCTAACTCTGCTGTGCGAACGTGAAAT
>NZ_LWFI01001207.1:0-958 GCF_001635735.1 Oleiphilus sp. HI0067 | reverse complement strand
GCAATGTGAATATCAAAGTCACAGAAGGTCGATTTACTTCTGTTGCTATAGATAACCAAGGATCAATTCGTCAGTTACTATGACGGAAAGTTCTTGTGTTTAGTCGGTGAGCGCGAACATCTTATCTGCGTAGCGTTTTGAGAAAACTCGCCGTTCATTGTCATCAAATTGTACCGTGAACGTTTCCCCTTCTTCTTGAACGACACGACCTCTACCCATTGATTTATGTTCAATGATGTCCGCTTGCCAAATTGCTTGATCAAAGTTGCTCAAGGTTGGGCGCTCAGCCTTGCTAGGCGTGGTAAGCATAATTGAAAAAGTATCAGCGTATCTTTGCAAGGTCTTGCTTGCGAGCGTTTTAAGTTGTGCAGTGTTTTGTTGTCGCTCGATAGATCTCGCAATGTGCAGTGCTGACTCACTTTGCATTTCATGTAAAAAGCGTAGACCGTCTTTGCTGTCTGATTTAGGACATAGCATGAGGAGTGATTGCTTTGCTCTAGTCATGGCGACATAAATCAAGCGTCGCTCACTAGCGATATCTTGGGGGCTAATCTCTTTTCTGCCACTTGAACTGAAAAAGGTCGTTTCAGAAAGCCCAGGCAAAACTACATGCTCCCATTCCAGCCCTTTAGCGCGATGCATACTTGTAATGTGTATACCTTGAGCATGCTGGATTTGTGTTCTTTCTTCGAGCGCTGCGAGCTCATTTAACAAGGCGTTTGCGTTTTCTGTACGGCTTTCTGCCATAAAGGCCATCAGGTTTTTGACCGTCCTAACTTGCTCGTCACTAGCGTCTTGGCTTAGGCCACTCGTTTTTAGCTCATCAAAAAGCTTCGTTTCTTGTATGTATTGTTTGAACAGCTGTCTTGGAGGGTTTGTATTGTTCTCAAGAGCAGATAAGCCTTTAGCGAAGCGCTCCAATTTGAGCTTTTGGAAGCGGCTTAAGTCGCTTGGAATC
>NZ_LWFI01001206.1:0-1619 GCF_001635735.1 Oleiphilus sp. HI0067 | reverse complement strand
GTTTTAACAAGCAAATTGTTGCGATATCGAATGCCAGTTTTATGACTTAGCCGTGTAGCAAGTTCGTTAGCTTGGTCGAACTGATGTTCCTCATGTTTTTTGGGGTGCATAGGGATAGCGCACAAGAGGTCAGGGTAATCTGCGTTACTTAGTTTTCTGTTTTCAATAATAGCAATCGACATCGATTCGGCTATGTATTTTTTTGCGAGAAATTTAAAGTCGTGGCATAGCTTTGAGATTGGGAATTCGTATGAGCATGGAGCGAAAATTTGATCAAAGTAAGGCTGAGTATTTTTGCAGTCGTTACATATGGATTCATGAGCTCTGACTGTGATTGAACATGTAGCGCACTTAGGTTGGCTTGCCTGAATGTCCTCCAAGCAGTTTTTGCACAAAGCGTTGTGCGAGTCAGAATGCTTGTTACATAAATGACAGCGATTTAAGAGTAGGTGCTTGTATGGCGTATTGAAAAGGTATTTTGACTTGTTAACCAGTCTTCTGATTTTGGTTGACAAGTCTTGATCTGACTTTATCATTCACACTATCCTTGTGTTGATGCCAAGCAATGTAACATATCAACATTAATTTCCTCATTAAATAGATAGCAAGAGAGGCGTTTGGCCAAGATGAATATGAATGAACTAGGTGTGGTAAGGCATGACTGGGATAAAAAGGAAGTAGAGGAACTTTTTAATCTCCCATTTAATGATTTACTGTTCAAAGCTCAAGTGGTTCACCGCCAACATTTTGATCCAAATGAAGTGCAAGTGAGCACTTTGCTATCTATCAAAACTGGTGCATGCCCTGAAGATTGCAAGTACTGTCCGCAAAGTGGACATTACAATACTGGCCTTGAAAAAGAGAAGCTGATGCAAGTGGAAGCGGTATTAACAAAAGCTAAGCAAGCTAAGGAAAAAGGAAGTAGTCGTTTCTGTATGGGAGCCGCTTGGAAGCATCCGAGTGATAAAGACCTCCCTTACGTATTAGAAATGGTCAAGGGTGTTAAAGAATTGGGCTTAGAAACGTGTATGACTCTCGGTATGTTGAGAGATGATCAGGCTCAAGAGTTGGCAGATGCAGGTTTGGATTACTACAACCACAACCTAGATACGTCGCCTGACTTTTACGACAAGATCATTACCACACGAAGCTACCAAGATCGTCTTGATACCTTGCAGCATGTGCGTGATGCAGGTATGAAAATATGTAGTGGTGGCATTATTGGTATGGGTGAACGCGCATCAGATCGTATTGGCTTGCTAGTGCAGCTTGCTAATTTGCCGCAGCAACCTGAGAGTGTTCCTATTAATATGCTCGTTAAGGTAAAAGGAACACCCTTAGAAGATGTGGAGGATGTTGATCCGTTCGATTTCATTCGATGCATTGCTGTAGCGCGCATTATGATGCCGAAAAGTCATGTCCGCTTGTCTGCTGGACGTGAATCGATGAGCGATGAAATGCAAGCGCTTACCTTTATGGCGGGTGCTAACTCGATCTTTTATGGAGAGTGCTTGCTAACTACTCCTAACCCCGAAGCGCACAAAGATATGCAGCTATTTAAGCGCTTAGGCTTGCGTCCAGAGCAGCGTATTGAAGAGTCTGATGAAACACAAGAAGCT
>NZ_LWFI01001205.1:0-1081 GCF_001635735.1 Oleiphilus sp. HI0067 | reverse complement strand
TACTGATCTGGACGTGACTGGTAGTTTTCATCTTTAAGGATGGTTGATTCACCTACTGGGAAGTCTAGGAATACTAAGTCTAGACGGCCACCTGTTAGATCAAGAACAAGGTCGTCAGCCGTGGTGTAACGCTTGATTTCAACAGTGTCTGCGCCGATATCTTTTGTCACGTAATCATCTTGAACTGTGCCACGCTGAACGCCAACGCGAAGGCCTTTGAAGGCAGCCTTGTCAGTCACGTCCAGATCAGTACCTTTTTTACCAAACCATGCAGAAGGTGTGTTGTAGTAACCTTCAGAGAACAATACTTTTTCAGCACGCTCAGGAGTGATAGACATAGAAGAGAAGATAACGTCGTATTTACGCGCTAAAAGTCCTGGAATAATGCCGTCCCAAGCTTGGATAACCCACTCACATTCCGCTTTGATTTCAGCACATACAGCGTTGCCAAGGTCAATTTCGAAACCAGTAAGCGTGCCGTCTGGCGCTTTATATTCGAACGGCTCGTAAGGTACATCAACAGCTAACTTTAGTTTGTCAGCTGCGAAACCAATGCTGCTGCTCGCAGCTAAGATACAACCCATTAATAGCGATAGTTTTTTCATAGTGAGGTCTTCCTCTTATTTAATGTCAGCTCTCTAAAGGGAGCAGTTTGTTTGTACTGAATATTAGTACTTCGGTTGAAGAAACTGTTTCACACGTTCTGAATCAGGATCTTCAAAAACTTTTTTAGGTGTTCCTTGCTCTTCAATTTTTCCGTCATGCAAAAATACAACTTGTGACGACACATCGCGCGCGAAGGCCATTTCGTGTGTCACGACAATCATGGTGCGGCCCTCTTCAGCCAAGCTGCGCATGACCTTTAATACTTCACCGACGAGTTCTGGGTCGAGTGCAGATGTCGGCTCATCAAATAGCAGTACTTCTGGTTCCATCGCTAATGCGCGAGCAATTGCTGCACGTTGCTGCTGGCCACCAGACATCTGACTAGGATAGTAGTCGCGACGCTCGTAGATGCCTACTTTGTTTAAGAGCTCTGTAGCGTGTTCAATGGCTTGTTTCTTAGGAATACCTAATACAT
>NZ_LWFI01001204.1:0-1750 GCF_001635735.1 Oleiphilus sp. HI0067 | reverse complement strand
AATCGGTGCGCCCCAATAGCGTTGGCGAGAGACACCCCAGTCACGTAAGCGGTAATTCACTTTGCGCGATCCAGTTCCAGCTTCTTCAAAGTGCTTCACAATTGCTTCGAATGCTTCAGCAGAGGTTAAGCCAGTAAATTCGCCGGAGTTTACAAGAACACCTTTGTCGGTATAGGCCGACTCATGAATATCAAGTTCTTCAACTTCTTCCGATGCGATAACTTGTTTAATTGGAAGCTTGTACGTCTTTGCGAATTCATGGTCACGTTCGTCATGTGCTGGTACAGACATAACTGCGCCTGAGCCGTAGTCCTTCAACACGAAATTCGCAGCCCAAATAGGTACTTCTTCACCTGTAATTGGGTGTATTGCTTTGAAGCCGGTAGGAAGACCTTTTTTCTCCATTGTCGCCATATCTGCTTCGGCAACTTTGTTTTTCTTACAGTCTTCGATGAACTCACGCAAGTCGGTGTTGTTTTCTGCACCACGTGTAGCAAGTGGGTGTTGAGCGGCTACCGCTACATACGTTACACCCATCAGAGTATCTGGTCGTGTGGTATAAACGCTTAGCGTTTCGTCTGAGTCTTTGATGCCAAAGCTGAATTCAAGACCTTCTGATCGGCCAATCCAGTTGCGCTGCATCGTTTTAACTTGCTCAGGCCATTCATCAAGCTGATCTAAGTCGTTAAGTAGTTCTTCTGCATAATCGGTGATTTTGATAAACCACTGTGGGATTTCTTTGCGCTCGACAATTGCGCCAGAACGCCAGCCACGGCCATCGACAACTTGCTCGTTTGCAAGAACAGTTTGGTCAACAGGGTCCCAGTTAACAGTTGCGTTCTTTTTGTACACTAAGCCGCGCTCATATAGCTTAGTGAAGAACCATTGTTCCCACTTGTAGTATTCAGGGCGGCAGGTCGCTAATTCTCGATCCCAGTCATAACCAAAGCCTAATTGCTTAAGCTGACTTTTCATGTAATCAATGTTTTCGTATGTCCATTTAGCTGGAGCGACGCCGTTTTTGATTGCAGCGTTTTCTGCTGGAAGTCCAAAAGCATCCCAACCCATTGGTTGCATAACGTTTTTACCCAGCATGCGCTGGTAACGAGAAACAACATCTCCAATCGTATAATTGCGTACGTGCCCCATGTGCAGCTTGCCGCTAGGGTATGGGAACATGGAAAGGCAGTAGTACTTTTCTTTAGACGAGTCCTCGGTTACGGCAAAGCTATTGTTCGCTTCCCAAAAATCTCGTGCATTCTGTTCTATTTCTTTCGGAGAGTATTGTTCTTGCATGCTTCTTCTTAAATCAATGGAATACGCAACACCGCTTATCTATAGTGCGGTGCAAAAATGGGCACATAGTCTATCTTAGTTTTATGTGTGGGTGTAGACGCTTCAAACCACAAAACGACAACAAAAATAATTGGTGAATGTTGTTGATAATGATTCGTATTGCGACTATCATTTGCTCCGTTGTTTAAGTGAGCGAAAATAATGTTAGTTTGTTTGTGTAAAGGTGTTTCTGACAGAGATATTCATTCTTTGATGGATGAAGGCAAAACCTCTTTTCGTCAGGTGCGCAATGAACTGGGTGTGGCGACAAGTTGTGGTCAGTGTGCATGTACGACTAAAGAAATTATAGAAAATAGATTGGCTCAAGATAACGACAATACTTCTCTCGACTTAGCCTACGCGGCAGTCATCTAACTGATACTGATTCGTATCATTATTCTCAACTTTTCAATAA
>NZ_LWFI01001203.1:0-1046 GCF_001635735.1 Oleiphilus sp. HI0067 | reverse complement strand
ACGACCAAGCTATGACCAAACAACAAGGGAATGGCCACAATTAGTCCAAGAACCGTCGTAACCAACGCTTGAGAAATCCCGCCCGCCATTAGTTTTGGATCTCCCGTTCCGAACAAGGTAATGGCCTGAAAAGTCGCAATCATTCCTGTTACAGTTCCCAATAGACCCAGCAAAGGTGCAACGGTCGCTAGCAACTTAATAAAGCCTGTTCCTCGATCGAGCGATGGCGCTTCGCGCAACACCGCTTCATTTAACTTCACTTCCAGACCTTCGTACTTATCATGCAGTTGTTCCGCACCAAGATTTTCCGTCGCCAAGAGATGCTCATTTCCGACCGCTAATACCCGGCCTAGAGGGTTTTCTTTGCAAATAGCTTCCGGATTGCACAGTTGCTGCCAAACCTTTGCATGCTCCTTCGAGAGATAGAACAAACGCCATGCGGTAAAAGCCAAGCCGGTAAGGCCAAGCAAAATAATGACGCCACCCACATAACCCCCTTGACGAACGCGATCTGCTAGCGAAGCTTTCTTCTCGATCTGCGCCAGCAGCTGGCCACGAGTTGGATCAATAATCACGTTGAACAGACCAGCCGAAGATGTTCCAACTGGCGCCTTCTCCTCTTCCACCGATGCAAGAACTTGCAGACGTTGTTGCTTCGCTACATAGCTAAGGAACTGTGTATCTGTGCGCGCAGTAAATGGCCCCATACGCAAAACGGAAGTCGTAATTTTCTCTCCATTTTGCTGATACACATCTGCCGGATAGTTCGTGACTTCACCTGATGCTTGAATATCCTTCAGCAACACGAACCACAAGGCTTTCAAATCTTTGATTTCAGGTAAAGACTTACTTTGGAGTAAAGACGGTAAAGTCTGCCTCAAATCTGGATATTGGGTAGAGTTAAGAGACGCATTGATGTCTTGTTGCGTATCACTGGCAACCTGCCTTGCCACAGAAAACAAATCTTTTAAGTGATGAGCACGTTCTTCTAGTTGCTCGCTTAATGCCTCAAGATTTTGCGCCTCTGCCATTACCGTTTTCTGCAG
>NZ_LWFI01001202.1:0-1340 GCF_001635735.1 Oleiphilus sp. HI0067 | reverse complement strand
TGCCCTGCATTTTTCTTCCACCGCTTAATGGATTCAAGATCAGACCAATAAGATACGGTAATTCCAACATCCTCTCGCGCTGACTCTACACCTAAAAAGCCTGGTTGCTTTGACGCAAGCTCAACCATTCGATCTGCCATTTGGCCATAACCGTTATCACCTTCTGTACGGTGAGAAGTGAAAATTACTGCGTAGTAAGGTGGTGCCGGTGTATTGGCAATGAGAGACATCTAAACTCCTTTGAGCATTTAACGCCGCTATAAAGGGCAGGCAATGCGCAGCATTGACTGTCCAGCCCAACTTGTTGGGCGATCTTTGATAGCCTGGTTATGTGTGATGTTGCTGTTAATCATAAAACGCCAACCATGCTAACGTAATTAATGGGATTAATAGGGGAACCAAGCCGTACATTACAAAATCAGAATATGCCNTGGAGCTGAGATACTGAAACCCTTTTTGTATTGAGCGAACTGTAAAAATGGTTAAGCCTATAAATCGATATCGATGCCATTGCTTTCATTATCTCTTTTGTTTTTTAGTGCTCTGGCTGTCTCACCTAAAACATCGAATCCGTTTGGGTCACTACCTTTATACCCCTGACTTTTTCGTTTCCTGCTTTCATCATTTGGTAAAGGCCACATAAATACCGTTATAGAAAAACCGATGAAGGGGATCAAAATAAATGGGAAGTAAATTTCCTCAACTGCGAAGTACATTAGCAGCCCAAAACTTAATAAAGACAATGCGATAAGCTTCGCTTTCATATCAGCACCTTAGTGAACATAGCCGTGGAATCTTAGTTTCGAGGCCTGTTGGTTTGCAAAGTATGCAACCTCAAATCATCGCGCCTTGCTTGGTAGGCAAGGCCATCCTTAAGTTTTCTATCCTAAGATGAAACGACCTCGTTTTGAAAGTCTGTCTTGCGACGCACTGATTTTTTTGACGTTCAGGACAGGTCAGCTATCCGCAAGAAGGTAACGTTTTAGTTATTGCTCCATTAACGACTCCTAATGTCTACTTGCGAATGAAAAACAAATGTCCGCTTTTCATTCTTAGTACGTACTAACGCCGCCATATGGGGCATTGCTTATGGAGTGGAGCTTTGGGGTAAAGTGGCGCAGCCACCCCAAAGCGCAGCGGAGTAAACAATGCCCCTATGATGGCCTTGTTAGAATATTAATTGCAGAGTAATGACTCTATATCACTGATTAGCAAGCTAGATTGAAGATTACCATCACCACCCACTTTAATATTCATATTTGCAGCTGAAATATTTAACCCTGTCGTAGAACTAATGACAGAATCAAGAAGGAAGTTTTCCATGCCGTCTGTAGTATCGT
>NZ_LWFI01001201.1:0-798 GCF_001635735.1 Oleiphilus sp. HI0067 | reverse complement strand
TGAAAGAGCGGTTGGAGACACCCATTGCAAAGGCTGGCCTTCACACCCACGCGCATCTCCTTCAAAGCCATCAACATTCCAAACATCGAGGAAAACGTGCTTTTCGCTATAGTCGTGACGAATTTGAATTAAAGGAGAGATATCAGACCTGATATCTATTCCAAGCTCTTCGTTTAATTCTCGCTTAAGAGCTTGTTGAACCGTCTCGTAAGATTCGACTTTCCCGCCGGGAAATTCCCAGAGGCCGCCTTGATGAGCATCGTCAGCACGCTTACTGATCAAGATATTAGCACCGTGCTTTGAGGGTTGCCGAATTACCGCAACCGCGACATGAACACGTTTAGTGCCCGACATACCTTAGGTTCTATATTCCGCGTTGATAGTGACGTATTGATGAGACAAGTCAGTTGTCCATACTGTCTCATTAACTATTCCTCGGTTCAGAACAAGTCTGATAAGAATCTCTTCTTCATCCATGATCGCTTGTCCTTTCTCTTCAGAATAACTCTGAGCACGCCCCCCATTCTCAACCAACATTACGTCACCCAAATAAATCTGGACCTTATCAAGATCCAAGTTATCAATAGGCGCACGTCCTAACGCGGCCAAAATACGTCCCCAGTTTGGATCACTCGCAAACAGGGCGGTTTTAACGAGAGGAGAATGAGCAATGGTATAGGCTAAATCGAGAGCTTCATTAGCACTGTTCGCCTGCTCAACCTGAATAGTGACAAACTTAGTAGCACCTTCGCCATCGCGAACAATCGCGTGAGCAAGTTCAAGATAGATATCTGACAA